>JAZNPV010000072.1:0-8467 GCA_045589835.1 Faecousia sp. | reverse complement strand
TATGGTATGCGCAACTTCAATAATTTTAGAAAGCGAATTCTGTTCTGTAATACATAAAATCGTGCCGGAGCTAAAGCTCCGACACGATCCGAAAAATTATTCTATTTTGGCTCTACCCCAACTATTGACATAGAACCTTTTTATACTATTATCAGTAATTCTCTGTCAGATAGCAAATTGCCTGCCGGTAACCGTCCAAACCTTGTCCTTTGATGGTCTTAACGCAGGCAAGTCCTGCATAAGAAATCTGACGGAAGGCTTCCCGGGAATCCACATCGGAAATATGCACTTCTACAGCGGGAATGCCCACAGCCTTCAAGGCATCCAGAATTGCCACTGAGGTATGGGTGTAAGCCGCCGGATTGATTACAATACCGTCGATGCAACCGTATGCGGCCTGAATCTTATCCACAAGAGCCCCTTCGTGGTTAGACTGAAACTGCTCTATGCATACATCATATTCCGCGGCCCACTGGTCCAGTAAGGTCAAAAGATCCTGAAATGTCTGTTTTCCGTAAATACCCGGTTCACGGATCCCCAGCATATTGATATTCGGGCCGTTGATTACCAGTATTTTCATACGCTGTCCTCCATAGCAAGAATTGCATTGACTGTGTCAGTGGGATCGCTGTTGTTATCGATTATAATATCGGCAAACTGTTCGTACAGGGGTTTGCGGACCGCATACATTTCCTGCAGCTTTCCCGCTTGTGAAAGAGGGCGTCCGTCTGTTGGCAGTAAATCGATATCACGCTGCAGCCAGATAATTGTGCCGTTCTGATGCAACAGCGGATAGTTTTCGTGTCTGGTAACACAACCGCCGCCGGTTGCAATTACAAGACCTGATCGTTTGCCTAACTGGGATAATACCTTGGTTTCCCATGCACGGAAACCGGATTCACCGGACTGGCTGAAGATATTAGGAATCGGCATGCCTGCCTGTTCTTCTATAACGGCATCTGCATCTATAAATTCCTTGTTGAATCTTTCAGCGAGCAATTTTCCAACGGTGGATTTTCCGCAGCCCGGCATACCGACCAGTACGATGTTCTCCATCTGATGACGAAGCTTTCTGTGGATTTCATGGATTACCGCGTCACTGATTTTGTGTCCTGTAAACCACTCAGCACTTTCCTTTGCCTGAGCTACCAGCATCCACAGTCCGTTAACAGCAACCAGGCCTCTTGATTCCGCATCCATGAGAAGCTGTGTCTTTGCGGGATTGTATACTACATCCAACACGCCCTCCAGAGAGGAAAACAGGGACAAGTCAACAGGGGAGATGCCTACATTCGGATACATACCTACAGGTGTGGTATTGACGATTATGGCCGCATCTGCATGGGAATGCAGATTGCTGTAGTTGTTTTCTCCGGTTCGGGATATGACCACGACATTTGCTTTGGCTTCTTCCAGTACGGCTACTGCAGTAGCGGAAGCGCCGCCGCTGCCAAGCACAAGGACCTTTTTACCGGATACCTGCAAACTGCTTTTTTGGAGCATGGAGGAGAATCCGAAATAATCGGTGTTGTGCCCGATCAGCGTACCGTCTGCTTGCCGAATAATTGTATTGACTGCACCCAGTTGAGCAGCCCGTTCAGAAAGCTTTGCGCAGTACGGTATAACTGCTTTTTTGTATGGAATTGTTACATTTATTCCGCTGAAATCGCCGGTCTTTAAGAAGTGTTCCAGTTGGGATGGATCTTTTTCAAAGAGCGCATAAGAATAGCCTGCAAGCAGACCGTGGATCTGGGGAGAATAGCTGTGTCCCAGCTTGCCGCCCAACAAACCGCATTTCATCATACCACCTCAGTATAGCTGCCCAAGTATTTGAATTCTTCGCACAGATCGTCCAGTTCACACATAAGCTGGACAAATTCTTCGGAATAGATGGAAGTTTCCAGATCAAAGTAGAACATGAATTCAAAATCTCTGTCCGGAATGGGACGGGATTCCAGCTTGATCACATTGATACCAAGAACATACATTCTGGCAAGGACTTTATAGAGCGCGCCGGGCTTATGGGACAGAACCATCATGATGCTGGTTTTGTCGGATCCGGGGTAGATCTCAAGATTCTTGCTGATGCAGATGAAGCGTGTACGGTTGTTGCCTTTGTCCTGTACGGAATCAGCCAGACTTTTCAACCCGTAAAGTTCTTCACAGGCATGACTGGACAAGGCAGCTACGTCCGTTCTTCCGGACTGTGCAACCATGCTTGCAGCGACGGCAGTGTTTTCCACGGGTATGATCTGGATACCGGGGTGCTTTTTCAAAAAGTCGGAACACTGGTTGATGGCCTGCTCATGAGAATAGATCTGTTTGATATCTTCAATTCTAGTACCCGGATTTGCCAGAAGGTTGTGATCAATCTTCATACGGAATGTACGCACAATAGAGAAGTTGTGCTTAATCATCAGGTCGTAGACCTTCTTTACAGAACCGGCAGTGGAATTTTCAATAGGCAGAATGCCGTATTGGCACAGTCCCTGTTCAATGGCGTTAAACACACCATCGAAATTTTTAAAATACATAATGAATGGGGCCTTGAAAATTTTTTCGCAGGCGATCTGCGCGTATGCGCCTTCTACGCCCTGACAGGCAACCATGGGGGCCTGAGGAAAGAGCTTAGGGGTATCTTCGATGGATCGGGTGATCCGGTGGTAGAGTTCCGTTTGTTCTCTGTTTTGCTTGCTCTGGTAGCTGCGGCTCAGTTCAAAGAGCATAGAGTACAAAACGCGGGTATAATTGGCCATATCAGGGCCTGCTTTTTCCGCAACATCCTGCAGTATCTCCCGCTCCCGTGCAGGTACATAGATAGGAAGGTTATTTTCCTTTTTATATGCTGCTACCTGCGCAGAAAGGTCCATGCGCTGTACAAACAGTTTTACCAGTGCGTCGTCCACACTGTCGATCTGCTGGCGAATATCCTTCAAATCCATAAATAGTTCCTCCTAAAACGTTCCGGCACAAAGATATGCGTCGAAGGTGGCGATGGCTGCGGCGGCTTCCACAACAGGTACTGCTCTGGGGACGATACAGGGATCGTGGCGGCCTTTTACTTCTATTATCTTATTCTCGTTTGCTGTGAAAGAAATGCTTTGCTGGGGCTTTGAAATGGACGGTGTGGGCTTGATGGCAGCTTGAAAAATCAAGGGCATGCCGTTGGTGATACCACCGAGAATACCGCCGGCATAATTCCGCTGGGTGCGGATCTGTCCGTCTTCAATTACATAGCTGTCATTGTTTTGTGAACCGCGAAGATAGCTTCCGGTAAAGCCGCTTCCGAATTCCAGACCTTTCACGGCGGGAATGCCGTAGACGATCTGTGCGATACGGCTTTCCATGCCGCCAAACATAGGATCGCCCAGTCCGGCAGGGATACCGGTAATGACACATTCAATCAAACCGCCCACACTGTCACCGTCTGTGCGGGCATCGGCAATGGCTTTGCGCATCTTTTCACCGGCTTCAGGATTGATAACCGGAAAAACAGTTCCAATGCTGTCAAGATCCGGATTGACCCAATCCAGATAGATAGGGTCATCAGCGATACCGGCGATAACGGAAATATGGGCACCGATCCGGATACCCTTTGCTTCCAGCCATTGTTTGCACAGGCCACCGGCAATGCATAACGGAGCAGTGAGCCTGCCGGAAAAGTGACCGCCGCCGGCAACATCCTGATAGCCGCCGTATTTAACCTGTGCGGTATAATCCGCATGTCCTGGTCGGGGGCAGTCCTTCAATTCACTGTAATCTTTTGAATGGGTGTTGGTATTGTGGATAATGGCCGAAATTGGCGCGCCGCAGGTAAATCCGTCCACGATACCGGATAAAAACTCCGGCTTATCTTCTTCCCGGCGGGGGGTGTCATATGCATGCTGGCCGGGTGCCCTGCGATTTAAAAACTCTTGTAATTTATCCATATCCACCGGCAGGCCGGCAGGAACACCATCCAGTACCATGCCGATAGCAGGGCCGTGAGACTGGCCGAATATGGAGAGTTTTATCATTTCACCGTATGTACTGCTCATAATTACCTCCCAGTCTGCTGTATTCATCCCAGAACGCGGGATAGGATTTATTAACACACTCTGCTCCGAGGATCGTTACCGGCCCATCGGCGACGGTTGCTGCAATGGCAGCAGACATTGCGATGCGGTGATCGTTGACCGCATCCACGGTTCCGCCGTGGAATTTCCCGGGAAATACTGTCAGGGTGTCTTCTGTTGCTGTTGCATCAATGCCCAAAGCGCTGAGCATGGAGATTACGGAGGCCACTCGGTCTGATTCTTTTAAGCGCAGGCGCTGAATGTCAGTGAAGACAGCACCGTGATGAAATGCTGCTGCAATGCTTAATATGGGGATCAGATCGGGAATATCAGAGGCGCTTACAGTGCATGGATTATCCATAGCTGCAAGAATGTTTGCGGCAGTCCGATCTCCCTGTGCTGAATAGGGATCAAGTCCGTCCACAATCAGATCACTTCCCATGGCCTTTGCGGCCAGGAAGAATGCACCGTTGCTCCAATCTCCTTCCACAGTAAACTGTCCCGGTGTACGGAACGGCCGCGAACCTGTTACACTGTAGTTTTCAGAATTTACACCGAAAACACGAAGTACCTGCTGAGTCATATCCACATACGGCTTGGATTCCAGTTTACCTGTGATGATTAGCCGGCTGGTACCCTCCAGCAATGCGGCGGCAAACAGCAATCCGGTTATAAACTGACTGGATACATTGCCGCCAATGGTGTAATTGCCGCTGCTGAGTTTTCCGGTGCAGTGCAGCGTGTTTTCGGTAGGTCTGCAGAGTGCGCAGCCCATCCGCTCCATCTCCTCCCAGAGAGGGGATAGTGGACGGGTTGGAAGCCGTCCGGCCAGCACAAACGTGGCATCCACACCAAGGGCACCGATAATGGGCAGCATAAACCGCAGTGTCGATCCGCTTTCCCAACATGGAAGAACGGCGCTTCCGGGGATCTTGACTGCAGGCTTGATTATATAGCCGTCAACTGTTCTTTGAATATCTGCCCCCAAAGCGCGCAGACAGTCTGCGGTTGCTTCAATGTCCTGATTGGTTTGCGGGCAGATCAGCTGCGTTTCACCGTCTGCAAAGGCTGCGCAGATCAAAAGCCTGTGAGCTTGTGATTTCGATGGGATTGCCTGAATGGTTCCGGTTAGCTTTTTGGGGTAGATCGTAATGTTCATTGTAAGCCTGCCTCTATGATCGCGTGTAATTCTTCGATTGGTGTGGGTCTTATGATGCAGCGTCCAATTTCAGTGGGAATAATCAGATTAACACTGCCGCCGGATCGCTTTTTATCGGAAAGGGCACAGTTAAATAACGCATCAGCTGATTGCTGAGTGATAACAGGAAGGGCAAATTGGGTCAGGACGTTGCAGATTTGTGTACAGGTCTCTTTGCTGCACAGGTTAAGGGTGGCAGCGGCACGGCAGATCATTGCGGTGCCAATGGCCACAGCCTGACCGTGGGAGACGGAAAAGTTACTTTGCTTTTCGATACCGTGTCCGATCGTATGTCCCAGATTCAGCATTTGGCGTTCACCGGTGTCAAACTCATCCCGGGTCACAACATCACGCTTCAGTTCTATGCAGCGGGCGATAACGTACTCTCTGTCAAAATGGATACCTGCGGATGCCAGATGGGAAAACAGGCGGGAGTCATACAGAATTCCGTACTTGATAACCTCCGCGCAGCCGTCACGGAATATATCTGCCGGTAAAGTGGAAAGTGCCTTAATATCGCACAGCACAAAGGAGGGCTGGTAAAATGCACCCACCAGATTTTTGCCTGCAGGCAGATCAATGGCGGTTTTTCCCCCAACTGAGGAATCGACCATGGCAAGCAGGGAGGTGGGAACTTGTACATAATGGATTCCGCGAAGATAGGTTGCAGCTGCAAAGCCTGTGATATCACCTACAACACCGCCCCCAAGTGCGATCAGCACATCGCTGCGTGTGACTTTATTCGAAGCAAGGAAGTTTAAAATAGAGAAATATGTTTCAATGTTTTTGCTTGCCTCTCCGGCCTGGAAGGTATAAGAAATGACGTTAAAACCTGCCAGCTGCAGACTGTCAGCAGCTGCAGCGCCATAAAGGGGCCAAACATTGCTGTCACTGATGATAGCGGCTGTACCTTTGGCAATGGTCTCTGTAAATTCTCCCAACTTTGGCAAAATACCTGAGCCGATGTACACCGGATATTCTTTGGCAGTATTGACGGTAATGGTTTTCATCCGTCTACCTCCTCCTTGCGCTTGCGGCCTTCATCCAGTAAAGCAATCAGCCCGGATTCATCGCTTTTCAGAATCGCGGCTCTGTAATCTTCCAGACTTTTAATATAGAAGTCCAATTCATTCAAAATATTATCTCGGTTTGTCAGAAACAGCTCTGCCCACATTTGGGGATTCAGCCACGCAACCCGGGTCAGGTCCTTGTAACTGCCCGCCGAAAAGCCTTTATGGCTTTGGGCTGTAGGTGATTTTATATAAGCATTGCTGACAATGTGGGGCATCTGGGAAGTAAATGCGATCATTTTGTCATGTTCAGCGGCTGTCGTTACGGAAAACGTGCCGAAATTGCAGGGAGCAAGAGCGGTTTTGCAGCGGTCAAGAAGGGCAATATCATCATAGCGCGGCGGTACTAAGACCATGGGCGCACCCTGAAACATATTCGACCGGCTGTATTTAAAGCTTGAATGGTGTGAGCCGGCCATGGGGTGACCGCCAACAAAAGTAAAGCCGTATTTGTCCGCAATGGGGAAGCACCGTTGGCAAATGTCCTGTTTAATACCGCAGCAGTCAATCACCAGGGCATCGGTGCGGATATATGGGGCGTTCTTTTCCAGCCAACAGGCAGATCCGTCGGCATAGATGGCAAGCAGGAGCAGATCGCATTGACCGATAGTTTCTTCTGTCAGCATATCTGCTACAACACCAGCCAGCTTGGCAAATTCCAGCATGCTGGTGTCTTTTTCACAGGCATATACCGCATGCCCGGCTTTGGAATATGCTCTTGCCAGAGATCCGCCGATCAGACCAAGACCCAGAATTCCAACAATCATAAAAGTGCCTCCCGTACAGCTTGCACCTGCTTGTTAAGCCTATTGAACTGAGCAGGTGTCAGGGATTGGGTACCGTCACACAGTGCGCACGCAGGATTATTATGAACCTCCACCATAATACCGTCAGCGCCGGCAGCGGCCGCTGCTGCTGCCATAGGCGGTACCAGGGAAGCTTTTCCGGTTGCGTGGCTGGGATCAACAACCACAGGCAGGTGCGTCAATTCGTGCAGAACGGGAACTGCTGAAAGATCCAGCGTATTTCTGGTGTAGGTTTCGTAGGTACGGATGCCGCGCTCGCACAGAATAATATTTTCGTTGCCTTCGCTCATGATATATTCAGCACTCATCAAAAGCTCTTGGAGTGTATTGGCAAGGCCACGTTTCAGCAGAACAGGCTTATGTGTCTTGCCCAATTCCTGCAAAAGATCAAAGTTCTGCATATTCCGGGCACCGACCTGAATAATATCCACATCCTCAAAAAGATCCAGCGTACGGACATTCATGATCTCGGTAATGATGGGCAGGCTGGTTGCTTTCTTTGCTTCCAGCAGCAGCCGGATCCCCTCGTCCTTCATGCCCTGAAATGCGTAGGGTGATGTTCTGGGCTTAAAAGCACCGCCGCGAAGAATATTGGCACCTGCTGCTTTGACAGCGGTTGCAACCTCGATGATCTGCTCTTCGCTTTCCACGCTACAGGGGCCGGCAATCATAGCGAAATGGCCGCCGCCGATTTTTACATTGTTCGTAACGATCACGGAATCATTGGGGTGGAATTTCCGGTTTGCCTGCTTAAAGGGTTCTGAAACACGCTTTACGGTCTGTACGATTTCCAGACTGCTCAGCAGCTCCATGTCCACACGGCTGGTATCACCGATCAAGCCCAGAACAGTGACCTCCTGCCCTTCGGAAACATGTACATCCAGATTCATGTGCTTCAGCCAGTCCACCAGATGAGCGGTCTGCTCCGGTGTAGTTCCACTTTTCAAAACAGCGATCATACTTATCAACTCCTAAAAAATAAACGCTGCACAGATGCTATTCTGTGCAGCGTTGGTAATTACAGGTAAAAGGAAAATCTTTGCAGCACAAAACGCTATTACTTTTTGTGAGTGAAAAAGTAATAGTTAAAGTAATAAAACTTTACGTTGCTGAAAGATGTGACCATAATGGCCTCCACATACTTGTTTTTTTGCTACTATAGCACAATGTGCCAGATTTTGCAAGATAAATTTTAAAAGGTTCTATAATAAATGTTGGGGTCAGGCGATGAGCCTGGCCCCATTTTCATAGAAAACAGTTGAGCATAGAGACAAAATCTTTTACAATAAATGTACCCCTACACTACGCAAAAGGAGGCCTCTATGCTCATGAAAGATT
>JAZNPV010000071.1:0-14202 GCA_045589835.1 Faecousia sp. | reverse complement strand
AAGTAAATCACCGAAGTAATTTACCCCGTTCGACTTGCATGTGTTAGGCACGCCGCCAGCGTTCGTCCTGAGCCAGGATCAAACTCTCAAAAAATTGTATCTTAAAACCTTGCGGTTCTAAAATCATGTTTTTAAGAAAATTTGTCTAGCAAATTTTACTCAAGAATTTTCGTTGGCTGTTAATTCGTTTCTTCAACGATTTGAACAATCCATTTAATTGTCCAAGGTGTTTTGTTCGTCTTTGCGTTATTCAATTTACAAGGTACAGAACACGCTTCCCGCTCTCGCGGTGAGCCTGTTTAATTTAGCACAGCTTTTTCCATTTGTCAAGAACTTTTTTCATTTCTCTTCAAATTTCTTTTCTTTCCGTGCTCGCCCAAGGCTCTTGCCCCAAGCGCTTGTGTATATTAGCAGATGATATGCCAAATGTCAACATGGCATTTTCGACTTTTTTCATTCTCTTTTAAATGGGTAAATTAGGCAATTTGTCATTTGGTTTCCAGTCCCGCACCTTTGTCCCTATCTCATGGGCATCTGCGTACTTTACTGCCTCGGCAAGCTCCCCATTTCCGCTCCACAGGCACAGCCGCACAGAGCCTTTTAACAACTGCTCCAACGCCGGAATCTGCTGCTCCGCTCCGGTTACAAGCACATACTGTGCAGTATCCAGATAGATGATCCCGGCACTTCTCCTTTTCATATCTGCCAACGCCCCTTCCACAGTAGCGCCGGAGCCTTTGTCCTCCGTATCTGTTTCCAGCACAACGCTGTCATTCTCCATATACATCCACACCGCCTGCACCGGCTCCAGCTTTGCCACTTCCGCGCTTTCCACCGGCGCAAAGAACAGCGCTCCGAGAATCAAAATATACAGTATAATGCGTTTCATTTTTGATTTCTCCTGTCTTGGGGTTTTAGTTTTGCGGTGCGGTACACCTGCCTGTTCAGTCTTTTACGCAGGAATCTGCCGGTGTAGTCCAAATAGCGGATTCCCAGACACTTGAGCCCTGAAAGATGGATCAGCAGGATCAGCAAACCTGCCGCCGTGCCGTACAGGCCTGCCAACGCAGACAACAGTGCAATAAAAAATCTCCATATCCGCACCGCATTTGCCAGATCCCGGTTAGGCAGCACAAAGCCGCACACGCCGGCCACCGACACTGCAATCAACGCCACAGGCGAGATGATTCCTGCCTCTACCGCTGCGGTACCCACTACAATACCACCCACCACCGAAACAGACTGTCCGATAGCTTGCGGTAGATGAATACCGGATTCCTGCAAAAGCTCAAAAGCTATTAGCAAGCCCAGCACCTCCGACATGGTGGTAAAGGGCACAGCCTGCTTACTTTCGATAATGGATTTCAACAACGGCAGAGGGAGCAGCGCCTGATGATACGCCGCCAGCGCGATATAGATGCCCGGCAGCAGCAGGCTTGCCAGCAGTGCCAGATACCGCAGGATTCGCACCGCCGAAGCACCCACATAATCCCGCCCCCGATCCTCGGGGCTTTCCATCAACTCCATCAGATTAGCAGGTGCCAGGTATCCCAGCGGCAGGCCATCCACTAAAAGGCCCACTCTTCCATCCAAGATCCCCTGACAAAACCGGTCTGACCGCTCCGTATACTGCAACAAGGGAAACGCCGTTGCCCGGGAGCCGGTCACATACTCCTCTACCGCTGCCGGGGAGAGCATGCCGTCAATATCGATCAACTGTATTCTTTCTTTCATTTTCGCAACCAGTTCCGGATTGGTGATCCCCTCCAGCCAGACGATCCCCACATTGGTCAGCGTCCGCCTTCCCACCTGTGTTTCGTACAGCCGCAGGTCGGGGCTGCGCAAATGCCGGCGGATGTAGCTGGTGTTGGAACGAATGGTTTCCACAAAGGCATCCTTGGCGCCTTTGACCGTATTCTCCACTTCCGGGGCAGATGTCCCCCGCTTGTCCGGTGTCTTGACCTCGAAACCGATAGCTCCTGCTCCCGGAAACAGCACCACGCAAAAGCCGTTGACCAGTAGCGAGGCAATACTGTCCAGATCCTGGCAAGCCTTGGCTACATTATTATAGATCATACCCTCCAGCGCGTTTTTGTACAGCTGTTCCATACTATCCCCATGCAGGTGTAAGGTAATGGGCTCAAATACATATTCTGAAATATCGCCCGAGGCCACCAAACCGTCGATAGCGTATGCATAGAGCGTAAAGCTTCCACAACGCAGCTCCCGGCGGACAAAATCCGCTGCATCACGAAAAATGTTGCTGATGTTCTCATCGGTCACAGCACCGGGATAGTTTGGGTTTACCATATCCTCACCTCCCGGCTAGTTTTCCCGAAAGGCTTGGAATTATGTGGATAATAATTGCAATTCGCCCAAACTGGTGTTATAGTATTATATTATTGTATTTTCGGAGGAATCCCCATGTCTCATGTGATCGCCGCCGTATCCACCGGCAACCAGATCAGCGCCATCGGCATCCTGCGCCTGACAGGCGAGGGCTGCGCCCAGATTGCCGGTAAGGTATTTACATTGACCAGCGGCCAGCCCCTATGGGAAGCGCCCAACCGGAAGCTGATGCTGGGTACTTTGCAGGATAAGCAGGGCCGTGTAATCGATCAGTGCATGGCCGTATACACCCGTGCCCCCCATTCCTACACCGGTGAGGACACGGTAGAAATTCAATGCCATGGCTCTCCGGCGGTGTTGGCCGCAGGACTGGATGCTTTGTTCGCAGCCGGCGCCCAGCCTGCCAAGCGGGGCGAATTTACCAAGCGGGCATTTATGAACGGCCAACTGGATCTGACACAGGCAGAGGCGGTCATCGATCTGATCGAGGCAGAAACCGCCGACGCGGCCGCCAACGCAGCCGGACAGGTAGGCGGAATCCTGCAGCAGAAGCTGCAGCCCATTTACAACGATCTGACGGACCTGTGCAGCCATTTCCATGCTGTGCTGGATTATCCGGACGAGGACATTGACGATTTCAGCCTGAAAAACTATACCGCAGCCCTCCGCAGCAACGCCAAAGCGCTGTATGCTTTGCTGCAGACCTACGAACAGGGCCGCATCCTGCGGCAGGGTGTTGCCGCCGCCATTGTAGGCAAGCCCAATGTGGGCAAATCCAGCCTGCTGAATGCTTTGGCAGGCTACGAACGGGTAATCGTCACAGAGATCGCCGGTACTACCAGAGATACGGTGGAAGAAACAGTTCTGCTGGGCTCCACCCGCCTGCGGCTGATCGATACCGCCGGTATTCGGGAAACCCAGGATAAAATCGAAGCCATGGGCGTGAAGCGTTCCAAAAAGGCTGTGGAGAATGCGGATCTGGTGCTGTTCGTCTGCGACGGCTCCGCTCCCCTTACAGAAGATGATCAGGTGGTTATCAACGCCTGTCTGGAACACGAAAATGCTATTGCGCTGATCAATAAATCTGATCTGGGACAAGCCGTGCAGCCCAGCGATCTGCCCTTTATGCAGGTAATTCATATTTGCGCCAAGACCGGAGAGGGTCTGGATCAACTTGCGGACGCTGTGGATGTAATGTTTGCATCCAGCACCCCCTTTGACGGTTCTGTGCTGACGAACCCCCGGCAGTTTGACGCCATTCGCCGTGCTTACGAATCCATGCTCAATGCGCTGCAAAGTCTGCAATTGGGGCTGACCCCCGACGCTGTGCTGACAGATGTGGAGGCTGCCATGGAAGCCATGGGCGAGGTCACCGGCGCAACAGTCCGGGAGGATATCACTGCCCGGATCTTTGAACGATTCTGCGTAGGAAAATAAAACAGGAGATTGCCACACCAGTGTGCGCACTGGTTCGCAATGACAGTTAAATATGATTTATTTAGATAATTCCGCCACCACCAAGCCCTGTAAAGAGGCTGTGGAGGCCATTACCAATGCATTGACCGAAAATTGGGGAAATCCCAGCGCCTTATACCAGTTTGGCTTTGATGCTGCCCATGCCCTGCGCAGCGCCAGAACCAAAGTCGCAGGCGCCATGGGCGCAGAACCGGATCGTGTTTTCTTCACCTCCGGCGGAACGGAAGCGGACAACTGGGCGCTGCTGGGTACCGCCAAGCGTTTTGGCAAAAAGAACAAGCATATCATCACCACCGCCATTGAGCATCACGCAGTATTAAACTGTACCAGGGAACTGGAAACACAGGGCTTTGAAGTTACCTATCTGCAGCCGGACGAACTGGGCCGGATCACCCTTGACGCGCTGAAAAACGCCTTGCGAAAGGATACTTTTTTGGTATCCGTCATGATGGTGAATAACGAAACCGGTGCGGTCATGCCCATCAGCCAGATGGCAAAGCTGACTCACCGGGTCTGCCCCGATGCCATTTTCCACACCGACGCGGTGCAGGGCTTTTTGAAGATCCCCTTTCAGGCCAAAACCCTGGATGCGGATCTGATCTCCGTCTCTTCTCATAAAGTACACGGCCCCAAGGGCGCGGGCGCACTGTATATCAGCCCCCGGCTCAAATCCTTCCCACCCCTGCTGATCGGCGGCGGACAGGAATCAGGTTTTCGCAGTGGCACAGAAGGCACACCGGCAATTTTTGGCTTTGCCGCCGCATGCGCTGCAGTCAGCGCTACCTTCCGGCAGGATATGCAGCAGGAAAAGGCGCTTCTGGATATGCTTGTTCAGAAGTTATGTAAACTAAAAGGTGTAAAAATCAACGGTGCCCATGATGCACCCCATATTCTCTCTCTGTCTGTTCTCGGTGTACTCACCCAGAGCAGCATCAACATTCTACAGGACGCCGGTATCTGCGTCAGCGCAGGCTCTGCCTGTGCCAAGGGTCACCAAAGTCATGTTCTGAAAGCAATGAACCTTCCTTCAGTAGTAATCGACAGTTCTTTCCGGGTATCCATCTGTAAGGATACCACCGAAGAGGAGTTGGATAAGTTGGCAGAAGTGATTGAACGGGATATTCTCCCCAGAGTAAAATAGCATTCTTTTCCGGCACAGCCAGACGGATTCAGCAGCGTTCTGAGAAGGCGCCATTGATAACCGGAATATCGATATCGTGTTAAAAAATGTCAATATACTTTATTGCTTTTCACCTACACGGGTTTTACAATAAATTTGAGCAAATTCATTACATTTGTAACTTGAATTTCCGGTAGGACATATATGCTGACACTCGAACAGATGACACCTGAACAAAAACTGGGCAGAATTCTTTGCTGCCGCAGATTTCGTGAGCAGGACGATATCGACTTCACCCTTGAGTTGGTAAAAAACCAAGCCTGCGGCGCACTTTCCATGATCTTTGATAAGGCAAGACTGCCGGGACTGGTTAAGCTGTTCCGGGATGCCGCAGACTATCCGGTAATCATGGTCAATGATATGGAGCTGGGTTACCCCCTTTCCTCGCTGCCCAAGATATCCCTCAGCACCCTTTCCGCCGCCAACAATCCGGAATACATAAGAATGTTTGCCGCTGCCCTTGCCAAAGAGGCAAAAGATGCAGGTTTTAGCGGTTGGTGGGGCCCCAACAGTGATATTTCCTACCAGAACAGGCCCTGCACTTTCTCCAGAGTAGCCGGTGACTCTTTGGATGCAGTGCTGCCTGTGATCAGAGAGATCTGTAAGGTCTGTGATTCTTACAATTTCCATTGCACCGTAAAGCATTATCCCAACGAAAAGGGCATGCCGCTGGATTCCCATATGGTTGCCCCCCACACCTCGAAGACAAAAGAAGAGTTTCTTAAAGAAAGCCTTGTACCCTATCTGAAGCTGATGGAAGAAGGCTTGATGCCCGCCATTATGGTCGGTCACCAAATCTGCGAAAGCATCGACCCCGGTATCCCCGCATACCTCTCCAAAAAAGTCATTGATATCATCCGGGAGCAGGGCTACGACGGCGTGATCTATTCCGATAGCCTTGCCATGATGAGCATTATGCAGACCTTTGGTGAAAAGCAGGCCTATGCCATGTCCTTGATGGCCGGTGTGGATATTATTCTGCCCAACTACCGCACCCCCACCAAGCAGGTTTATGAGATGCTTCTGGAATCCTACCGGGAAGGTGCCATTACTGACGAGCGTCTGGACGAGGCGGTTCGCAGAGTCATAGCTCTGGAGCAGTACTGTGCCCGGAAACCGGAAAATCCCGTACCGGTTCCGGAAAATGTGGGCGAGATTCTTGCCAAGGCCGCCAGAGACTGCATCCATGCAGAATGCGACGAAGGTGTATCCCCCGGCATTGATCCGGACACCAAGCCTCTGTTTATCGTGCCCGTTCCTCAGGACTTCACAGGCGGAGAAGTCAGTGAAGAGGTCAATGTGGTGGCTGGCTACAATGCCAACAATACCATTCGGGCCATCAAGGAGCATTTCCCCAACAGCGATATTGAGCTGATCCCCGAATATGCCACCCCCAGAGATAACGACCGGGTTCTGACTGCTGCTTCCAAGCACAGTGATGTGGTCTTTGTCAGCTTCTGCATCACCGCCCCCTATATGGGTACTGACTGCATCACCAGACGGACCGAGGCTGTGATCAACGCGCTGGCACTGCCCGGCAAGCTGAAGGCGCTGGTGCATTTCGGTAATCCCATGGCTGTTGCCCCCCTGTTCCACATTCCCAGAAAGATCTTCGGTTTCTGCTCCCCTGCCTCTCAGGGCCCCGCTATCGAAGTTCTGGCCGGCAAGTACCCGGCAAAGGGCAAAAATCCCTATGCCAAGATGTACGCCGAAGCCTGCACTAAATAAGATATCAAGCTGTAGGGGCCGACGCCGCGGCCTCTACATTATCACTTTAAGCTGCAAAACCAGTCACACGCAAACTCCCTCACCGTCAGCGGTGAGGGAGTTAACTTATTCACTATTCACTCTTACTTATTACTTAGTAAGCTACGCCCCAGTAGATCATCTTCTTGGCGGGCTTACCGCAGATGGGACATACATCACCCAGATTCTCCTGTGCAAAAGGCATGCAGCGCGACGACATACCAGCCTCTTCCTTCATCTTCAGCTCGCAATCCAGCTCACCGCACCACATGGTCTTAATGAAGCCGCCGTTTGCTTCCTGCAGCTGCTTGGCTTCCTCCAGAGAATGGGCTTCGTAAATGTGGTCTTCCAGATTTTTCTTGGCCTTTTCGTACATACCCTGATGAATCAGCTCCAGCTGCTGCGCCACAGCCGTCTCCAGATCGGTCAGATTGACAACCGTCTTTTCGCCGTCATTTCTGCGCACCAGCACACACTGGCCGTTTTCCAGATCCCGGGGGCCGCACTCCACACGCAGAGGCACACCCTTCATCTCGTATTCAGCACACTTCCAGCCCATAGAGTTGACGGAGTCATCCAGCTTCACAAGGAAACCGGCACTTTCCAGACGGGTCTTCAGTTCATTGGCAGCGTCCAGAACGCCGTGCTTGTGCTGGGCGATGGGCAGGATGATCACCTGTACAGGAGCCACCTTGGGAGGCAGCACCAGACCGTTGTTGTCACCGTGGGTCATGATAATGCCGCCGATCAGACGGGTGGAAACACCCCAGGAGGTTTGATGGGGATTGACCTTCTGGTTGTTCTTGTCGGTAAAGGTGATATCGAATGCCTTGGCAAAGCCGTCACCAAAGTAATGGGAAGTACCGGCCTGCAGCGCCTTGCGGTCGTGCATCATGCACTCGATGGTGTAGGTCGCTTCCGCGCCGTTGAACTTCTCCTTGTCGGTCTTCTGGCCGCGGGTAACAGGCATTGCCAGCACATTCTCGCAGAAGTCAGCGTATACATTCAGCATGCGCTCAGTCTCTTCCTTGGCCTCCTCGGCAGTTGCGTGCATGGTATGGCCCTCCTGCCACAAGAACTCTCTGTGACGCAGGAACGGACGGCTCGTCTTTTCCCAACGCAGAACACTGCACCACTGGTTCAGCATCATGGGCAGATCCCGGTGGGACTGAATGGAATTCTTAAAGTACTCGCAGAACAAAGTCTCGGAAGTGGGACGGATGCAGTAACGCTCCTCCAGCTTCTCGCTGCCGCCGTAGGTGACCCATGCGCATTCCGGCGCAAACCCCTCTACATGATCCTTCTCCTTCTGCAGCAGGCTTTCGGGGATCAGCATAGGCATGTACACATTCTGTGCGCCGGTTTTCTTAAACTCAATATCCATCAGGCGCTGAATGTTTTCCCAAATCGCATAGCCATAGGGACGGTAAATAAACATACCCTTAATGGAAGAATAGTCGATCAGCTGTGCCTTCTTGCACACGTCGGTAAACCACTGGGCAAAGTCTACCTCCATATCGGTGATCTGTTCAACCTTTTTCTCTTTTGCCATAGCTTTTCATCCTCTCGAAAAGTTAAATTCACTTTATATATTGTAGCACGCCTGTCAAGGGTTTGCATAGGATGAGATACAGTTTTTTCCTTCCGGGAGGCGTTTATGACACAGGTTACGCTGCTTCTGGAGCCATCGGTGGCTCTTTTTTATACCCGTATATCCCAGGCAGCCGGCATTCCGCTGGAACAGCTGCTTTCTGAAGCCCTGTTTAAGCTGGCTGGCGAGCTTTCCCTGGAAGCCCTGCGCGCTACATCTACATAATGACAATTTTCGGTTTACCGCTCTAAAGGCTCCCCTTGAGGGGAGCTGTCAGCAAAGCTGACTGAAGGGTGAGAAGGCTTGCAACAACTGTTTTCACCCTTCCGCCCCTACGGGGGCACCTTCCCTCCAGGGAAGGCTTAAATGGTGCAATACCACACATTAATCGCTAAAACGGCGAAAAGCCCGCTGCGGTTTCCGCAGCGGGCTGATGCATGATAACGGATTACTCCTCGTCCTCGTCTTCCAGAGAGAACTCCAGAGTCTCGCCGCACTGATCGCAGACGATAGAGCCCTCTTCCAGAGTTTCTTCGTCAAAGTCGATCACGTTGCCGCAAGCGCACTTGACTTCATAGATAATGGAATCCTCGTCACCGAAGTCGAAGCCCTCTTCGTAGTCCTCGTCATCGTCGTAATCGTAGTCATCCTCATCATCATAGTCCTCATCCTCTTCGTCCAGGATGTAGTCCTCGATGGCATCCAGATCTTCTTCGATCTCATCCAGCTCATCGGAGATGGCAATGGCGGTATCTTCCACATCGGTCAGCTTCTTGGTCACATCACCCAGCAGCTCCACGATGGCAGAGATCATCTTACCCTCAGCCTTCTCGGTGTCCAGATTCAGGCCATCCATCAGACCCTTCAAGTAAGCAGCCTTTTCAGAAATGGTCATAACATTTTCTCCTTAAAATTAAGCCTTGGAACGACCCAGATACTCGCCGGTACGGGTGTCAATCTGGATCTTGTCGCCCTCGTTGATGAACAGAGGCACCTTCACCTCAGCGCCAGTCTCCACGGTAGCGGGCTTCAGGGTGTTGGTGGCGGTATTGCCGGCAAAACCGGGCTCAGTAGCGGTAACAACCAGATCAGCAAAATTGGGAACTTCCACGCCGAACACATTGCCCTTGTAGCTCATGATGGTGCAGGTGTCATTTTCCTTCACGAAAGCGAAGGAATCGTCCAGCACGCTCTTGTCGATGGGCAGCAGCTCGTAGGTCTCGTTATCCATGAAGTAGTACAGGTCGCCGTCGTTGTAGGAGTACTCCATCTTCTTGCGCTCAACAAAAGCAGTGGGGTACTTGGCAGAGGGGTTGAAGCTGGTTTCGGTAACGCCGCCGGTGATTACATTCTTCATCTTCACACGAACGAAAGCAGCACCCTTACCGGGCTTTACGTGCTGGAATTCTACGACCTGCATAACCTTGCCTTCCATTTCGAAGGTAATGCCGTTTCTAAATTCACTTGCAGAAATCATGTTTATTATCCTCCTGTAACGCGCCCCATACGAGGGCTTATTTTAACATATTTTGACTTATATATTCTAACCTACTCCGCGTTTTTTTTCAAGGGGGAAATAGAATTATTTTAGACGATTATCAGATTTTTCGGGCTTCTTGTGATATTTTCACTGCCGCCTTCCCGATAAATCAGCACATCTTCAATCCGGACACCGAATTTTCCGGGCAGATAGATACCCGGTTCGGCAGAGGAAACCACGCCTGCTTCCAGCACCGTCTCGCCGGAGGGATTGCTGTTGGGGGGCTCGTGGACTTCCATGCCAAGGCTATGGCCGAAGCCGTGACCGAAATACTTTCCGTAACCGGCCTGCTCAATAACCTGCCGGGCTGCGTCATCCACATTCTTGCCCTTCACGCCGGCCTTCGCTGCTGCGATGCCGGCCAGCTGGGCCTGCAGCACAGTATCATAGACCTTCTGCATTTCTTCCGTGGCATAGCCCACCGCCACGGTACGGGTCATATCGGCACAATAGCCCTGACATAATGCGCCAAAGTCCATGGTGATGAAATCGCCCTGACAGATCACCCGGTCACCGGCTACGCCGTGGGGCATGCTGGTATTGGGGCCTGCCACCACCACAGGATCAAACGCAAGACCGTCAGCGCCGTTCTTATACAGGCAGTAAATCAGCTCCGCCTGCAGTTCCTTCTCGGTCATACCTGCATGAATCCGGCCCAGAATCTCCGAAAATGCCTTGTCGGTAATTTCCTGTGCCTTGCGCATACGCGCCAGCTCCCAATCCTCCTTGACTGCCCGGAACTGGTGGATAGCTTTGTTCATGGGCACCAGTTTGGCATTCAGCTTCTGCTCATAGTCCATAAACTCAGCTACAGTCAGATATTCTTCTTCATAGCCCAGCGCCTTGACGCCGAAATCCGCGATGGCTTCATTCAGCAGCTTGACAAAGGGATTTGACCGGTTCTGCTCCAGCACTTCAAAGCCCTTGATGTTGTTTTGGGCAGATTCAATGTAACGGCTGTCGGTAAAATAGCGGCAGCCTGCCTTGGTAACGATCGCAACGCCCTCGGCAATGTCAAATTCAGCGCCGTAGTGGCGGCTGTACCGGCTGGTCAGCAGCAGGCCGTCTGTCTCACTTTCCAGCAAAGACAGGAATTTTTCGAGATTCTTCATAGTATCCTCCTCTTTCTTGCAGCAAAAATAAATGGCTTTTCTGCCACATGGCGCAGCTTCAGCCAGAAATTATGATTATCGATGGCCCTGACCAGTATGGACCGGACACCCGCGCAATTGGCGCCCAATGTATCCGTAAATATCTGATCCCCTGCCAACGCACATTGAGACGGCTCCAAAGCAAACGCATTCAGGCATTGGGCAATTCCCTTGGCAAAGGGCTTTTTTGCATGGGTGATGCAGTTCAGTCCGTATTTTTGACAAAAAATCTTCACCCGGTCCCTGTGGCTGTTGGATACCACACAAAGCCGGATGTCGGAATCAAGCATTTTTTGCAGCCATGCGGCCATTTCCTCCGTTGGTGTATCGGTGGTGTATGGCACGATGGTATTGTCAAAATCCAGCATTAGCAGGTGAATATTATTCTGCCGCAGCAATTCCGGCGACAGGTCCGTAACTGCATCAGCAATCATACAGGGCAGTAAGGGAAAATTCATAACCGGTTTCCCACTTTCATAGATTATAAAAGAATTATATCATGGAAGGTGGGATTTGTCTATGGTTTTACCATTGTATCTTGCCATGACAGCAGCCGAAATATCCCGCACAGAGGTTTTACCGGAAAAATGTGCCTATATGGCGTTTCATTTTTCCCCATACAGCACTGGCCTGTCCGGTTTCCCGGATACGCTTCCTCCCGGCAGCATGCTGATTCTGAACGACCGTACACCGGTATATGGCCACGATCCCCAGCTGATCGCCCAACAGCTGCAGCAAGCGGCGGATACACTGTCAGCCGATGGGATACTGTTAGACTTTCAGCGGCCGGATAATCCGGAAACCGCAGCAGTTGCAGCCGCGATCCTGAAAACCCTTTCCTGTCCTGTAGCCGTTTCTGAGCATTACGCAAACGATCTTGACTGCCCGGTTTTTCTGTCGCCGCCAGCTTTGGACTGTATACCGGAAACACATTTTTCCCGCTGGAAAGGCCGGGAGCTTTGGCTGGAAGCTGCTTTGGACAGCGCCTGCATCATCCTTACGGAAAAAGGAAACCGTTACACCCCTCTGTTTCCTCCGGAAACACCGGAGCCATCCCACCACGAACCACGGCTTCATTGCCATTATCACATTTCGGTGACGGATAACGCCGCCCATTTTACACTTTTTCGTCAGCCTGCTGACCTTCTTTCTCTTCTGGAGGAGGCTGCCCAATCAGGGATAATCCGGGCAGTGGGATTGTATCAGGAACTTCACGGCATTCTCGAATAGTTATTTCCAGAAAAACATTGTAAATCCTTCGTAAATTTGCTATGCTGTTTGCGATTAGAAAAGCTGAAAGGAAACACAATAGATGAAATTAAGTATCGTTGCTCAGCGGCCTATTTTCGTAACTCCTTATAAATCCACAAAATCCCGATAAACCCTTATAGCACAAGGACTTTCGGGATTCGGACAAAAATGTATCTTCACGTAACTCCATGCATCTCAATGCCAAAAAGGTGTACAAAAGGTGTATAAAAGGTGTGTGGAAAAAGTGAAACTACCGAGAAAAATCCAATGCAACAAAGCCTATGACAACACCCCGCCTTCACGAAAAGACGGGGTGTTTTACTGTTCAACATACAATCCTAAAATAATCCAAATAAGCCTTAAAGCGGTCCTGGGCGGTGAGGCAGGTGTCCATTAGGAACCCCTTTTCGTGATCCCATTCTTTGAGGCCGCGGTAGTAGAACAGCTTTAGATTATCCTCGATGATGAACGGGACAATATTATGCTTCAGGCACTCCTTAAAGAGGATCAGGCGGCCTACACGGCCATTTCCGTCCTGGAAGGGATGGATGCGCTCAAAGGCCACATGGAAGGCTACGATGTCCTCAAATGTCTTGGAAGGCATCGCATTATAGTCCGCCAGCAACTTGCGAATCTCATCAGCAACATTCTCCGGCAGCGTGGTGTCATTGCCGCCCACCTCGTTGGGTAACTTCTTGTACTCCCCTACTGCAAACCAATTCTTGCGGCTATCGCTGGTACCAGTCTTCAGCACGAAATGCAGTTCCTTGATGAACTTCTCAGTTAGCGCAGAGCCTGCCTGGTCGATTACCATATCAATGCAACGGAAGTGGTTGGACGTCTCAATCACATCATCCACATTGACGGCTTCGTTTTCAAATCCGATGGTGTTAGTCTCGAAAATATATCGAGTCTGATCGTGGGTCAAACGGCTACCCTCAATGTGGTTTGAGTTATAGGTCAGATCGATCTGAATTTTATGATAGATACCACCGGTCATCTTAGAAGCTTTCTGTTCTCTCAGAATCTGCAGCAAAGTAGGTGTATCGTTTTTCTTGTTTGCACGCTCCGGCTTCTGCGCATCCTCCGGAATGTACCAAGTCTTGCCGATAAGTTTGGCATCAGCAATTCTGCCGTGAGCGCAATAATTCCGCACGCTTCGTTCAGAAAGTCCCCATTTTTCAGCGATTTTTGCGACAGATATATATTCCATAGTTACCTCCCGGCGAGTTTTCTTGCCGTTATTATACCACATTATCGGCAAAATATCAATACATATTTCATAGTTGTTAAATGTTTATTGCCGGTAATTCAACTCACTATATTGCACAAAAATACACCTACCAATAAAATGCGGCAATCAAAAAGCTGACTTGCAAATAAGCAAGCCAGCTTTTTGTTATTTCCACTTTTCAATCAAATTCCGGATCTGAGAGGCAAGCTTTGCGTTATCCTTATTAGTTCTGCCTTTGCAGGTTTTCACAAAGGCAAGGAGCGCTTCTGCGGCTGCCAGCAGATCGCCGTAGACCGCGCGTGCTCGGGCAGAGCCTTTTGTTATCTCTTCCCTGCGGATAGGCTTGGAATCTGCAAACACCGTCATTCTGCCGGTTATCAGATCATACTCTGCACCGCTGTAAGGAGCATCTGCGTGGTAGCCCATCTGGGTCAGCATTTTCTGAAAAACCATGCAAGCTGCATCATCGCCATGATTGACAAAAACCAGCTGAGGCTTTTCCTTGAACCCTGCAAGCCATCGAAGCAAACCTTCCTGGTCTGCGTGACCGCTGGTGCCGTGGAGCGCGGCGATTTCCGCATTGACAGTAATATCCTCACCGAACAGCCGGACATACTGTGCGCCGTCCTGCAGTTTTCTACCAAGAGAACCTTCTGCCTGATAACCTACAAACAGAATGGTATT
>JAZNPV010000070.1:0-8322 GCA_045589835.1 Faecousia sp. | reverse complement strand
GTACTGGTTTGCAGCCTCGTCCCAGCCGACGCAGTCGCCGCCAACGGAGAAGCCCATGTAGAACCACCACTCGCTCATGAAGCCGTACTCATAGCCGTACTGTTGCTGGAAGGCGCGGGCAAGGATTCTCTGCTCCTCCCAGCTCATGCCGATGCATTCGTTGAATACCTTGTAGACGAACTCGCCGGCTTCATTCTTGCTGCTGATGGCAGAAGCGAAGGGCGCTTCCTTATATTCGGCATAGCCGTGAGGCTGGAGGGTTGCGTTATTGGAAGAATTGTAGGCAGCCAGCTCGCTTTCGGGAACTGAGATCACATTGATTCCGCATTCTTCCAAGATAGTCTTATTATAGTAAAGGACCTGAGGATCACTGCCATTGGGAATTGCCAGCAGAGATGCACCTGCACCTGCCAGGTACTTGCCGCCTTCGGAGGGGGTGGTATTCATCCGGAAACGGTTGACAAGGGGATCGGAAAACTGTTCCCACTGCATGGAAGCCTTCACGTCATCAGTTAGGTAATCATCCAGAGCCACGAAGTAATTGCCGCCCTGCATAGCCAGGGTCTTAAACTCATCATCATGCAGTTCCAGCACATCGTACTGATAGTTATTGCGAAGCGCGGAGTCCAGACCGGAGATCGCACCGGCATTGTCACGCAACTGGACATACACACCGTCGGTAACGCCCTGACCGTTGTTATAGGTCTCGACCATTTCCTTGTAGGCAGCCTGCACCTGTGCAGTGACGTAAGACGCAGCATAGTAGATGACGGTTCTGCCGTCGGCCTCAGAGGGCACTTCCGCCTCGCCGCCACCGCCGCAGCCAACCATGCCAACAACCATAACCAGCGTCAGCAGCAGTGCAGCAATTTTTCTCATTGTGTTCTTCATAATGATCCTCCCTCGTTTGTTAACATGTATACTCAGCGCCTTTGCGCTTAAATTACGTTCATAAGGAGATAGAATATGCAGGGTATCGTGATTGCAGAGAGCAGATGGGACACCAGCGTCATACCTGCCGCGACAGATGTATCCTTGCCGTAGCCGCCCGGTATCACAATGGTGCTGAGTCCCAGCGGCATTGCCAGAGAGCAAATCGCGCAAACCACGATATTATCCGGCACGGAAACTAAGGAAAACAGTCCGATAAACAGTGCCGGGAACAGGATCAGCCGCACCAGCGACACAACATACATGCTCTTGATGGACAGCACCTTTTTCATGTCCATCTTCGCAATGGTAATGCCTGTCAGCAGCATGGCCACTGGGGACATGCAGTTACCGGTAACGCTGATCACCTCTGTCAGGAAGGTCGGCAGCTGAAGATTGCACAGACCGATGACCATGCCGATGATCATTGCCACGAACATAGGATTTGCAAAGGACTTCAGTCTGCTTTTCAGGGTCTGCTTACCTTCCTCCGCAGGGATCAGCAGGCACGGCACACCCCACAGATAGATCATCGTCCACAGAGGCATCGTAAAGATCAGGTAATCCAGAAACATGTCCGGGAATACCGCATTCACCACAGCATTTCCCATAAAGCCGAAATTGGAAAATGCCAGTCCGTAGGTGTAGATTTTTCTTATGTAAGCGTCCTTGGAACAGAATTTGGAAACGGCTACTGCCAGGAGCATCATGATAAAGCAGATCAGGAAACTGATCAGAAACAGCTGCCAGGCTGCGCTCAGCTTCTCCATTCTGAAGTTACCCACAAAGGTTCCCAGCACCAGAGCAGGAACGAACAGGTTGTTCTCCAGTTTGGATAGCACTGTGGCGGAATTATCCGGAACAGCTTTCAGCTTTGCAAGCACATAGCCTAACAAAATATAGGAAAACAGGACCAGCATCTGGCCTGTAGTTGCTTGTAAAACCTGCATTTATTTCTCCGCCTTTTCTACAATGGATTTTCCTTCCCACTCTCTGGGAACGGGAACGCCCATAATATCCGCAATCGTGGGAGCGATGTCCAGAAGACCGATGCCGGACAGCTTCTTTCCCGGCTCAAAATCCGGGCCAACAAAGAACATGGGAATCGTCATATCCTCCGGCAGCTCAGTGCCGTGAATGCGGTCATGACCGCCATGGTCTGCCGTGACGATGACGGTGTATTCATCGCCTGCTTCCTCCAGAACCTTTTTGACATTGTCAATGGCATCGTGGATGCACTGCAGATAAGGCTGCGACATCCAGCCGTTGTCGTGTCCGCCCTTTTCGTCCGTTTCCACCATGTACAGGAAAACAAAGTCAGGCTTCTGCTTTCTGATATAGGTCAGCGCCGCTTCTGTCAGCAGGCGATCCGTATTGTCCGCGGAATAGGCCCAGATATACTCGGCATGCTTCAGGCAGCCCGGACAGGACACATCCCGCAGAGGCTCCCAGCCGTAATACATGGCAGATCTGCCGCCGGCATGGCTGATCTGCTGAAACAGACTGTTCACCGGCCGCACCATGGGCATATAGGTATTTGTGGTCATACCGTGTCTTTGCGGGGTAACGCTGTGAAAAATGGACATATGGCAAGGCAGCGTAACCGACGGATTCACGGAAGAACCCTGCAGGGTATGAGCGCTCACGTTCATCAACTCTTCCACAAAGGGATTTCCGCACTGCAGCAGACCGTCCGGCCGCATTCCATCAATAGATACCAAAATTACTTTTCGATTCATTTTCTACTCCCATCTTTTGTCTTGCCAAAATTATATAGTTTGACCAATAACCAATCATTCTATTTAATTATATTCGTTCCTAATAAACAACGCAATTCTATAACTTAGCCGTTTTGTTTCAAAAATGTTCCCACGTTATTCCTGCTGCATTTCTTCAGTATTATGCAGCGTTCCAAAACTAAAGTTACGCTTATAGCAACGGTAAAAGGTACTCATGCTGGTGAAGCCGCAGGACATCGCGATCTCATAGAGGGTTTTATTCTCTTGCTCCGGCTCATTCAATATTTGAATCACTTTCTGTACCCGAAGATCGTTCACAAATACCCGCAGATCTACGCCTAACCGTTTTCTCAGTTTTTTGCTAAGCACAGTCGGGGAAATATGAAACTGATTCGACAGTGTTTCCAATGTGATTTTTTCATTGTAGTGTTCATAAATATACTGAACAATCTTGACAACCAGTCCCAAATCATGAGCGGCAGTCTGTTTTACACTTTCCAAGCCATAATGCTCAATCACATCGGCCAGCAGTTCACAAACAATTCCGGTCGCTCTCAGCTCCGACTGTATACTCTTTGCCTCTGATGAATACCTTTCTATATTCTCGAAAAGTCCTTTATTAAAGGAAACATCCATCAGCCAACGAGGTAGCTTTCGATTCGAATACAAATAGGAATAGGGTCTGAGCGTATTGGGTTCCACCCGTAGAACAACCAGTTCGGACTCGACGTCTGTCTCAATACTATGATTTTCATATTTGTCTACAATCGCCATCTGACCTTCTGTCAGCAATCCTCTTTCACCAGAAATGATAACAGCGACCCTGCCTTTGATGACACCATAAATCTCCATATGTGTATGAAAATGAAGATACTGGCCACAATTTATCAGTCGCTCTATCGAAAACCCGTTTGCCACTTTCCTTAACCCCTCACCTTATACCGTATTCATACATACTTCTGTGGAATTCTCGTAGAATTAAGTTCTATTACCAACTCTCTCACGGTATTAAATTCTATCAAAGTTGTTCTTCCTTGTCAACCAATATTGTTGCATTTTCAGAAAGAAATCATGCAAAAAACCGATTTCAACAGATTTCAGTCTCAAAGACTTCCACTGTTAAAATCGGTTTTCTGAATTATTTGATTAATAACGAATGCCTTCCAGAATTGTGTTTCGGGATTTGATATGCCGAGCAAAGCTTTCATAGTTATGGGTTGCCAAAAGCATGGCCAAAGCATCCACCATACAGATGTGTGCCACACGGGCAGATACGGCTTCCACCGGGTAGGTTACCTCATCTGCAAATACCGTTGCCGCCACATCGCTTTCCTGGTACAGAAAGCTGTCCTTAAAGCTTGTGATCGCGATTATGGTGGCACCTTGCTTTTTTGCATGCCGTACCGCGTCTACAACAGCTTTTGTTCTGCCGCTGTGGGAAACCGCAAGGACCACATCCCCTTCTCCCAAATTCGCCGCCGTGACACCCATCAGCAGAATATCCGTGCAGGCCGTTGCCCACAGACCCAGCTGGGACAAGCGGTACTGGGCGTCTGTGACAACAGCGGCCGATGTTCCCAAGCCAAAGATGAAGATGTGCTTGGCCGATACCAGGATCTCCGACATTTTCTCCACTTTTGAGAAATCCAATTTATCCAGGGTATCCTGCAGGGTATTCATGCCGGAATTAAATACTTTGCGCACAATTCCTTCTGCACCGCTCTCATGAATCACAGAAGGCACCGCATTTTCCTTTGCCTCCCTCATGCTGCCAAGCTCTCTTGCCAGCGCGATCTTCAGTTCTGAAAATCCCTGTAACTGAATCGTCTTGCAAAAGCGGACAACCGCAGAAGATGCGACACCGCACTTTTCCGCCAGTTGATGCACGGTCATTTCCGTCACATCCGCAGGAAATTCAATGACATAATCCGCCACTTTCTGCTCCGCCGGTGTTAAATTACAATACAATCTTTTAATTTGTTTTGTTACCATGAATCTAACTCCTCACAAACTCAGCGCAGATCAGAGAACGGACCTTCTGCTTTTTTACTGTTTATTTCTATTTATTTTATAGTCTTAATCTAAAAAAGTAAAGTCCCATCCAACACTTTATGCGTTTTTTGTTAAAATACAACTGCCAAAGGTTCGTCGCATAAAAATCTGCCAGATTGCCATATGCACAGCTTTAGCTTCCGGTTTTATTTCCGGCCCGTCATTGACCTAAAAAATACGTTACAAGCACTGCCTACACC
This sequence comes from Faecousia sp., assembly GCA_045589835.1. Lineage (GTDB taxonomy): Bacteria > Bacillota > Clostridia > Oscillospirales > Oscillospiraceae > Faecousia. Next base: position 3,401 of record JAZNPV010000070.1, on the reverse strand, counting down.
TTATAGGTTTGGCGTATTCGGGACTGCTCGCCCCATACCCCAGTTGGACTGCGTCCAAGCGGCTGCGCCGCAAAGGTGGGCGAACGTACAATATAGCATTATTTCGTAGCATCCCATGCAAAAAGTTTCCCGGCTCACCGCTTTAGTGAACCGGGAATAATGAACAACTGCCAGAATACCCCAATAAAATACCATTATGATTTACCTTTTTTGGATTTTATGAAATAAACCGGTTTTTTGTGCAAAAAACTATGTGCTCTAAGGCAATATAGTTATAGAAGAATTATTTTATCATGCTAACCGGTTTTATTTCATATTCTTAAGAAAAGGGGTTGATGTTTTATGAAGCGGTACTCACCGATAAAGATCATTCTTTATTCCCCCAAGGCAGATGTAGGCAAACATGAACTGGCTAAGCGTGTCGCACAGATCCACGCAGATGCCGTCACCATGCGAATTAAAAGCCTACGCTGCCCTACCGAGCAGAAGCTGCGGCTTTTGGATACAGTCATCGAAACCGCAAAGGAAGGAAGCAGGGAACAGACTTAACAAAAAGTCTGTTCCCTGCTTTTTATTTACCTTCCAGTCTTTTCGCTGTTGCTTCCACCGATTCCAAAAATGCCTGCTCCACCGGTGTCAAATCGCCGCTGTGAATCTGCTTGTATTTCTGGTATTCCTGTTTCGCCTTTTGTTCAGCCAAAGCATGGGATACCGTGCCCGCATTCTGAAGCACCTCGCTGTCGGTCATCCTCAAGTAATCGTCCAACCGTGCGATCCAATCCTTCATGTACATAGGCTTTTTCCGCATTGCCTGCAACTCCGCCAAATCCAAATAGGCTGATACCAGCCGATTCAGCGTTCCCAATTCGTTCTCATTCAGATAATTCTTGGCGGTTTTTGCTTCCGCAAGTGTAGGCCGCTTACCTTTCATAACCGTCATACCCATCATGGGAAGCAGTGCATTGGCTCGTCCACTCACCAGTTCTGCCGCCGTCATGCCGGTTGCCGCGTACAGCATCTTATTCTGCACAGTTTTGAAAAACAGGACACTTTCTTCTGCATTGGCTGAATAATCCACACTGGTAGCATAAATATCCAGCACCTTTCGCCAGAAAACCTTCTCCGAAGAACGAATATCCCGGATTCTTTCCAGCAATTCATCAAAATAATTGCCGCCGCCGGAATTCTTCAGCAGATCGTCATTCATGGCAAAGCCTTTGATCATGTACTCCTTCAGAATCGTATTTGCCCAGATACGGAATTGCGTACCACGCAGAGATTTGACACGGTAGCCTACAGAGATGATAACGTCCAAATTGTAATGATCAACCTGATATATTTTCCCATCTGCTGCAGTTGTTGCAAAATTTGCAACAACTGCTTCTCTGGTTAATTCTCCCTCTGCAAAAACGTTTTTAATATGTCTGGAAATTGTAGATTTATCCCGTTGGAACAGCTCTGCCATCTGGTCTAAAGAAAGCCAAACCGTTTCATTCTCCATGTGGACATCAATCTTCGTTTTCCCGTCTTCTGTTTGATAAATAATCAGTTCGGTATTGTTCTCACCCATTGTCTGGCCTCCACCGTTAATTCGTTTATTTGTTCTAATTATAGCACAACTATCTGAAAAAATCCATACATTTTCAAAGATGTTATGCCCTGCCTTTGAAATGCCGCTCCCAAGATTGCAGGCTGATCACTTTCTTACCAGCTTCCCATTCACGCAAGCTGGAGAGCGGAATTCCTTTTTCCATCGCAAAGGCTTTCCTGCCCAGTCCAAGCGATTCCCGGTACATCCGGATCCGGTCAGCTTGTCCGTCGTATAGAAAGCGGCTGAATTCATCCAGAAAGTCCGTTACCGGAACACCGTAAACCTGCGCCAGCCTGTCCACAGTCTCTTTGGGGATGTGTTGTGCCGAGTCCCTCTCGATGTTGAGATAAACGCTCTCTCGCAAGCCGAGCCTCCGCGCCGCTTCCGCTTGAGTCAATCCCATGCTATGTCTGAGCCAACGAAGCCTGTCCGGTACATTATCGATCTCCTCATATCTGCGATACCGCTGATTGAACTGGGTCGCCTCCAGAATCTTCCGAGGGGCGCACAGTGCAAAACTATGTATGAATAGAGGTGCATACCTCACAATAGAATTCTGCGTCTGGGAAAGGACGTACAAATTGCCCGACAACCGGTCTAAAATGCGCCATGCAGGCCGTTCGAAGCCTTGGGGTGCAAGGTGCTGACGCTCAAAGTCGTTGGTGATAGGATAGCATTTTCTACACACCGGGCGGCATAGGTGGCAAGCCTTGCGCCCTTGGAGGCATCGAAGGTCGTGATGCCCTTGATCAGACCGATGGTCCCAATGGAGATCAGGTCCTCTTGATCAGAATCGGCTGTGTAATATTTCTTGAAGAGTTGATGCTTGCAGGTGGGTTATGAGGCGAGTAAATCGCCTCATATTTGTGTCCTAATTTGAGAAGAATCTCGAGATGGATTTCTTCTTTGGTGCTTTTTTTCTTCACAATGACCTTATCGAGAATCGTAGCCACCAGTACAGTATTGATACCATCTGTGAAGCTCAGCTCCTTGTCCAATTTCCGGCGAATAGCATCCACATCCATATCCTGAGAACCGGCTTTGGTCTGTTCTTGCTGAATCGTTACCAACTGAGATTCCTGGTTTTTGAGCTGGACATTCAATGCGTCATTACGTTCCTTAAATTCTTCAATGGTGATAGCACCGGCGATATGCAGATCCAGTAGCCGGTCTTTCTTGACTTTGGTAGCTGTAATCTCACCTTCCACATAGGCGATCATTTTCTCATAATCCACTTCTTTGGGTACACGGGACAATACCTTCACCAAAGAGTCGATGATGGTTTGCTTATCCTTCATCATCTCAGTGAAGATATCCGCTAAAATCCTGTCCAGTTCCTCACTGCGAACCTGCGGTGCAGAGCAAGCTGCCCTACCCTTCTGCCGGTAGACCTTGCACTGCCAAACCTCCTTGTCCCCTGCTGCGCTTTTCAGCACCTCCCGATGGAAGGTGGTTCCGTGTTCCTCGCAGATAATTTTCGTACTGTATGGCTAACGGTTGTGCTAGTATGCGCCACTGCTTTTCGACATCATTTCCTTTCTTCTCTCTTTGTATAAGCGATTCGCCCGATCCCATAACTCCTCGCTGACAATGGCAGGAATCGCAGGATCCGGATACATGACCCATTCGCTTTCATCCAGAAAAGCCTTTTTCTTGGTGCGGTAGTCGATGTTCTGGGTTTTATTGCCGCAGTACCAGCCTTTATATTTTGGATTTTCCAGCATATGCCGAATGGTCAGCACATTAAAGGCATTGCCCTCCCGGCTGGTGTATCAAGTCGGAGGCCAAGCGGTCTTAGGAAGACAATTTC
>JAZNPV010000069.1:0-2186 GCA_045589835.1 Faecousia sp. | reverse complement strand
GGCGGCTTCTTTCTGTGCCGAGGTGGTGACATGGGCGTAGGTGTCCAGGGTGAAGCCTGCGGAAAAATGACCGAGCATTCCGCTGACAGTCTTAATGTCCACTCCGTTCTGGAGGGCGATGGTTGCGAAGGTATGGCGGAGATCGTGGAATCTGACCTTGGGGATGCCAGCCCGTTCAAGGACTCGCTTGAGCATATTGTTGACACTGTCCGGGGAGATGGGACCGCCGTTGGGGGACGGGAATACATACTGGTCACAGGTCTTGGCTTTCTGTTGCTTTAGAACTTCTATCGCCTGCTGTGAGATTGTCACAGTGCGGTAGGAGTTCTTTGTTTTCAGCGGTGCTTCTACAATCTCGCTGTTGACCCGCGCCACCTGCCGCCGCACCTTGATAATGCCATTCTTCCAGTCAATGTCTTGCCACTTCAGACCCAGCAGTTCACCCCGTCGCAGGCCGGTTGCCAACTCGATGTAGTACATTTCATAGACTCCGGTTGCCTTCGCTTCCTGGAGAAATGCCTGAAGCTGCTCTGCTGGAATGGTTTGCATTTCCTGGTGTTCGACCTTCGGAAGCTCGCAGGCATTGGTGGGATTAGCGGGGATAATCTTCTGAGCCACCGCTAAATCCATGGCGGAGGAAATGACTTGGTTGATGTTCCGAACCGTCTTTGCGGACAGTCCTTTCGGCTGCTCCCTGGACTCGATTCTATCCACTCTGCCTTTGGTCAGAAGCTTGCGGTAGAATTTCTGCAAATCCATGGTGGTGAGTTTTTCTAATGGGATATTGCCGATGTTTGGCTTGATGTGGTTGTCGATGTATCCTTTGTAGGTCTGGTGGGACGAAGGGCGCACCTTGATTTTTGCCACGTTCTCAAACCATTCGTCCATCCATGTACCTACGGTGTATTTTCCGCTTTTGGCGAGATCTACTTGCCCTGCTTCAACTAAGGCTTTCTTCAGTTTCTCCTTGACTTCCGTCTGTGTTTTGCCAAGCACATTTTTGAAAATCTGCTTGCCGGTGGCGGGGTCATGGCCTGCGGTGAATCGTCCCTCCCAGCGGCCGTCTTTGCGTTTTCTGATGTTGCCTTCGCCGTTTGCTCGTTTCTTTGCCATTCAAAGCACCTCCTTGGTAGCTCACAACACTACCACAGAAAGGGCAGGATAGCTATTCATCAAATCCAACAATTTCTCGCCTTTTACATTGACTGTTCATACTCTTCCTCCGTTTGGTAGCTGGCCTTTTGGGTGCTTTCGATTTTGAGCCCCATGGCCAGCTTCTTTTCGTTGATCTGCTGCTTCAATCTGTGGTCAATCTGCCCCTGCAAAGCCTGCCGGCGAGCCATACACTTATCACCAATCAGCCTTGCTAAGGTGCCAATGATTCCTTTGGCTACTCCCTTTGCATCGAGAGAAATTGGTTCTTTACGGTGAATGACAACCGGCGGAATATCTGGTGCCGTTGGAATCCTCAGTGCCGGTTCTTCTGTGTAGAACCGGGGGAGAGGGCGGATGGTTTCCTCGTCATTATCTTCCTTAGTTGCTTCGGAGTGAGCAATCTCCACGTCCGGCGGCAGTTCTATCACAGCCTTGATGATCATGTTCTTGATGCTGCGGAATTCCTTGTTGTCTGCCAGTGGAACATCCGGGTCCTTGTTCTCGTAATAGAGGGATAACTTCTCACGGTTGAGTTTGTTCCATTCCCTGTACAGTTCCTCAATAGCAGGCTCAGCAGAAAGGTGAGCGACGATCTCATTGACAGTGGATTTGATCTCCTTTGGCAGATACCCATAGACTTTCTTTCCTTTGTGCATATCCAGCTGCTTTCTCAGCTTCACAAAAAGGAATTGCATATACTCATTGGGTGCGGATTCTGCTTCTGCCTGGGCGATCAGATCCCGGATCTTCTGCTCGGACTTTTCCTTAATATCCTCTCGCAGGCCGGTCTGTAACTGGAACAGGTGGTACTGCTCCTGCTGAAAAATATCGTTGCCAAAGCAGCTTCGCAGGCTGTCGATACTCTGCTTGGAAAGGTAGCCCTCCTGCCCTGTGGAATAGACCATCAGGTGGATGTGGGGATGATGCCCAGTGTCATGAAAGGCTGCGTACCATTGAAGATCGGACAGCGGAATCCTGTGCGCTTCCGCAATGGTGGTCACGTTTCTTCTGACCAGGGATTTCCAGGCTTC
>JAZNPV010000068.1:0-18960 GCA_045589835.1 Faecousia sp. | reverse complement strand
TAAGAACATCTTCTACATGGGTTAATTCTTGATCCTCAAGTAAATAGCTAACGGCGGAAACGGACCGGCACCACTTCGGTGGGGCCGGTTTCTCCGTAGAATTTTGTTTTACGGCTGAGTGGTGCGGATCAAATATGATCTGCAGCGCTGAGCTGTGATACAGGAGGTAGTATAATGGCAAAAATCAGAAACATGATAGCCTTTGATCTGGGCGCCAGTAACGGACGCGCGATCCTTGGCCAGTTTGACGGCGAGCGTATTACCATGCGTGAGCTGCACCGGTTTGAAAACAACTACATAGAGATGAACGGTGTTTTCTATTGGGATACGCCCTATCTCTACAACCAGCTGAAGCAGGGCCTTCTGGCATTCCGTCAAGGCGGCTACGGCGAGCTGGACTCCTTTGGTATCGATACCTGGGGTGTTGACTACGGTCTTCTGGATAAGAACGGCCATCTGGCAGGCGTTCCCCGTTCCTATCGGCTGGGAACACAGGAGGATATCGATGCCGTTAAGGAAAAGATTCCTGCGGATGTGTTGTATTCCCGCAGCGGCATTGACACCGGACTGACCTTTAATACGTTGTACCAGCTGTACCGCAGAAAGCGGGAAGGGGACGCGGCACTGGAGATCGCGGATACCATGTTGCTGACGCCTGATTTGCTGGGCTATTTCCTGACCGGAGCCAAAGGTACAGAATACACCATTGCTACTACCACCCAGCTATATAATCCTGCGACGAAGGATTGGGATTGGCAGACCATTCGTCAGCTGGGATTGCCGGAACATATTTTCACCAAGATCGACAAGACCGGCACCATCCGCGGTCATCTGCGTCCGGAGCTGTGTGAGGAGCTGGGCCTGAATCCTGCTGCTTTTGTGGCAGTTGGCAGCCATGATACCGCTTCCGCAGTTGCCGCGATCCCCGGTAAGGGCAGCTTTGCATTCTGCTCCTCCGGTACATGGTCTTTGTTCGGCGCTGAAATGGATAAGCCGGATCTGAGCCCCGAGGCTGCTGCTGCCGGGTTCTCCAACGAAGGTACTGTACAGGGCGGTTTCCGGCCTTTGCGTACAATTATCGGTATGTGGATCATTCAGGAATGCCGCCGTGACTGGCTGAAGAACGGCACCGATATCAGCTGGGACGGTGTTGTGAATGAAGCCCGGAAGGCAGAACCCCTGCGTTCCATTATTGACCCGGATGCACCTGAGTTCTACGCGGGCGGCAATATGGAAAGGAAAATTCAGGAATTCTGCCGCAGAACCGGCCAGCCTGTTCCCGAGACTATTGGTCAGGTTGCCCGCTGCGTTTATGAATCGCTGGCACTGAAGTACCGCCATGCGCTGGAAGGTTTGGAGAAGATGAAGGGCCAGCGGATTGATTCTCTGAACATCGTCGGCGGCCCCATCAACAATAAGTTCCTGGATCAGTTGATTGCCGATTCTCTGAACCGTCAGGTAGTAACCGGCCCCATTGAGGGTGCTGCTATGGGCAACCTGCTGACGCAGGCCATGGCATTGGGTGATATTGCAGATCTGGATGAACTGCGTCAAGTCGTTCGCAATTCCGAAGCTGTTGAGACATGGGAACCGAACCATACTCAGCAGTGGGAGGATGCATATAAGAAGCTGTTAACTTTTTTAAACTAAAGGAGATGTCAACATGAGCGTAGATATGACTAAGTGGCAGGAAATTGCCAAGGAAAACATTCACGTAAGACCTGCAGGTCAGGGTCGTCTGGCCGGTAAGATCACCATTGTTACCGGTGCTGCACAGGGCTTCGGTAAGGGCATTGCTGAGGAACTGTACGCAGAGGGTGCAACCATCATTATCGCCGACATGAACCTGCCTCTGGCAGAGTCCGTTGCCAAGGAAATGGGCGAGCGTGCCTGCGCACTGGCCGTTAACGTATCCGACGAAGAGAGCGTTGCCAACATGGTTGCTCAGACCGTTGAGAAGTTTGGCGGTCTGGATATCATGGTAGCAAATGCCGGTGTTGTCCGTTCCGGTCCTGTTGCTCAGTTTGAGAAGAAGGACTTTGAGTTTGTTACCGCTATCAACTACACCGGCCTGTTCCTGTGCGCCAAGTACGCTGCTATCATCATGCAGGCACAGCACGAGGCAGATCCCGAGGCTATGTTCGATATTATTGCCATGTCCTCCAAGTCCGGTCTGGAAGGCTCCAACAAGAACTTTGCTTACGCCGGCTCCAAGTTCGGCGCTATCGGTCTGGTGCAGAGCTTTGCTCTGGAGCTGACTGCCTACAACATCAAGGTCAACGCTATCTGCCCCGGTAACTATCTGGACGGCCCCCTGTGGAGCGACCCGGAGCGCGGTCTGTTTGTGCAGTACCTGCAGGCCGGTAAGGTTCCCGGTGCAAAGACCGTAGCCGACGTTCGCCGTTTCTACGAGGCTAAGGTGCCCATGAACCGGGGCTGCCTGCCCATCGACGTAGCCCGCGCTGTCATGTACTGCGTGGAGCAGAAGTACGAGACCGGTCAGGCCATTCCTGTTACCGGCGGTCAGGTCATGCTGAACTAAGGAGTATTCCTATGATCGATATTGCGATTCTTGAAAAACTGAATGTGCCCAGCAGGGAAGAGCGTCTTGCCAATCTGGCACAGATCCTGCCTGAAACAGTGTTTCCTCCCATAGTGCCCCAGTACATCAATAACCACATTCATACTACTTATTCTTTCTCTCCCTATTCACCCACAGCTGCAGTCTACGCAGCCCGTATGGAGGGCCTTTGCACTGCCGGTATCATCGACCATGATTCCATTTCCGGTGCCCGGGAGTTCCTGGAAGCTGCCAAGATGGTAGACATGCCTGTGACCATTGGTATGGAAGCCCGTATTTCCATGGTGGGTACCCGTCTGGAAGGCCGCCGTACCAATAATCCCGATCAGGTCGGTGTCAGCTACATGACCATTCAGTCTGTTCCCCACGACAAGATCGATGTGCTGACTGAGTTCTTCAAGCCCTATCAGGCTGCCCGGCATGAACGTAACCGGAAGATGATCGAGAGAATCAACGCTCTGGTTGGTGTGGCGCTGGACTATGACCGGGATGTGCTGCCTCTGTCCGAAGCTGCTGACAACGGCGGTGTAACGGAGCGCCACCTGATGTATGCGCTGGCCATTGAGCTGGTCAAGCAGGTGGGCAAGGGTCAGCCTATGATCGATAAGCTGGCATCTCTCGGCATGAATCTGTCCGAAAAACAGAAGACCATGCTGCTGGATACGGAATATCCCTTTTACGAGTACGATGTTCTGGGTATGCTGAAGGGTACCTTTGTGCCTCAGATCTTCATTGATGCCACCGATGAGTGCCCCAAGCTGGCAGATATGGTGAAGCTGTGCAAGGAGATCGATGCTTACCTGTGCTATGCCTATCTGGGCGATGTGGGTGACAGCGTTACCGGTGACAAGAAGGCCCAGAAGTTTGAGGACGATTATCTGGACGATGTTTTCCAGTGCCTGAAGGAAGAGGGCGTGAAGGCTGTAACCTATATGCCCACCAGAAACACGCCCGCCCAGTTGGAGCGGCTCAGAGGACTTTGCGATCAGTATGGCATGTTCCAGATCTCCGGTGAGGATATCAACTCTCCCCGGCAGAGCTTTGTGATCAAGGCAATGGAGAATCCCATGTTCCAAAATCTGATCGATGCGACTTGGAAGCTGATCGAGCATGAAAAATGATCTGACTAAGGCGATTCTGGGACTGGAGCTTGGCTCCACCCGGATCAAGGCCGTTTTGATCGATGAAAACCATCAGCCAATTGCTTCCGGCAGCTTTGCATGGGAAAATGCACTGATTGATGGCGTTTGGACTTACAGTCTGGAGGACGCAGTTGCCGGTGTCCGGGCTTGCTACCGGGATCTGTGCGCGGATGTGCAGAATAAGTACGGCCAGAGGCTGCGCCGTGTGGCGGCTATCGGTGTTTCCGGTATGATGCACGGCTATCTGTGTTTCGATAAGGATGGCAGACAGCTTGCACCTTTCCGCACATGGCGTAATACCATCACCGGTTCTGCGGCTGCGGAACTGACGGAACTGTTTCAGTTCAATATTCCCCAGCGTTGGAGCATTGCTCATCTGTATCAGGCAATTCTGAACAGGGAAGAACATGTAAAGGATATTGCCAGACTGACCACTCTGTGCGGTTACATTCACTACTTGCTGACCGGAATCAGTGTGATCGGCGTTGGCGAGGCTTCCGGTATGTTCCCTTACGATGATGGTGCCGGCTGCTTTGATGCAGCGCGTGTTGCCAAATTTGATGAACTGGTAAAGCCCTGCGGCTTTGGCTGGAAGCTGGGAGACATTCTGCCTGCTGTGCTGCCTGCCGGTGAAAATGCGGGCTATCTTACGGCTGAAGGTGCTGCACTTTTGGATGAAACTGGCAACTTAGAGGCTGGTATCCCCATGTGTCCGCCGGAAGGAGATGCGGGAACCGGCATGGTTGCTACCGGTGCGGTGCTGCCCAGAACCGGCAGTATTTCCGCCGGTACATCTGCGTTCTCTATGCAGGTGCTGGAACGGCCGCTCCGGAATTATTATCCGGAGATCGATGTGGTGGCAACACCCTCCGGCAAGCCTGTAGCCATGGCGCACACCAACACTTGCACCTCTGAAATTGATGCATGGGTAGGTCTTATTGCCGATGCGGCCCATACTATGGGCTGGCCTGTAGATATGAACAGCCTGTACAGCACCTTGTTCCGTAAAGCGCTGGAGGGAAAGCCCGACTGTGACGGAATTATTTCCTTCAATTATTTTGCAGGGGAGCCGCTGACGGCTACCGAAACAGGCAGGCCTATGGTGGTTCGCTTACCGGACAGTCGAATGGATATTGCCAATTTTATGCGTTCTCAGCTGTACGGTGCCATGGCTACTTTAAAGATCGGCATGGATATGCTGGCAACCGAGGAACAGGTGGAATCCGATAAGCTTTTGGGACACGGTGGTTTCTTCAAGACTCCCGGTGTGGGTCAGCAGATTTTGGCCGATGCGCTGGGTGTGCCGATCACAACCATGGAAACGGCAGGGGAGGGCGGCCCCTGGGGCATGGCCCTGCTGGCTGCCTATATGCTCCGCAAGCAGGACAGCGAATCCATGGAGCAGTATCTGATGGAGCGTGTGTTCAGCAATGCTGCAAGCAGCGAAATTGCACCGGACCCCGCAGGCTCTGCCGGGTTTGAAGCATACCTTGTCCGGTATAAGGCATGCCTTGCAGCGGAAAAAGCCGCAGCACAGCTCAAATAATCAGCAAGCAAAATAGATGTTGCATCCTGCATGATACTGTGCTAAAATAATGTGGTAAATATTGCTTTCCGCTGCGATTATGCAAAACGGAATTTAAGCATTAGGAGGAATTAATGATGATTACAAAAGCAGTTCGAATCCACGGCAAGATGGATCTGCGGCTGGATGAAGTAGATCTGCCCGAGGTTGGCCCGGATGATGTTCGCATCCGCGTGGTGTCCGACAGCCTGTGTATGTCTACTTACAAGGCTGCTATTGAAGGTCCCGACCATAAGCGCGTTCCCAATAACTGTGACGAGAATCCCACCATCGTGGGCCACGAGTTCTGCGGCGATATCGTAGAGGTTGGAGAAAACTGGAAGCATAAGTATAAAGTTGGCGACAAGTTTGTTATTCAGCCTGCCCATTTCCACAATGGCTCTCAGGAGGCTCCCGGCTATTCTTACAGCTACTGCGGCGGTAATTCTCAGTACGGTAATGTTCCCATTGAGACTTTGCTGGAAAACTGCCTGCTGCCCTACAACTCCGATACCTACTACTACGGTTCTCTGGCTGAGCCTTTGAGCTGCGTTATCGGAACTTTCCACGCTATGTATCACACCAAGGCCGGTTCCTATGTCCATGAGATGGGCATTAAGGAAGGCGGTAAGATGGCTATGCTGGCATCTGTTGGCCCCATGGGTCTGGCTGCCATCGACTACGCCATCCACTGTGACCGCAAGCCCAGCCTGCTGGTTGTCACCGATATTGACGAGGCCAGACTGGAGCGTGCTGCTTCCATCTACACCGTAGAAGACGCTAAGGCTAATGGCATTGAGCTGCACTATGTCAACACCCGCATGGAGAACGCTACCGAGTACCTGCGGCAGCTTTCCGGCGGCACCGGCTATGACGATGTCATCTGCTTTGCCCCTGTTAAGCCTGTTATCGAGCAGGCTGACGATATTCTGGGCTTCGATGGCTGCCTGAACTTCTTTGCCGGTCCTACCGACTCCAAGTTCAAGGCTCCCTTCAACTGGTATAACGTCCATTATCTGTACACCCATGTGGTTGGCACTTCCGGTGGCAACACCAACGATATGCAGGAAGCCATCGCCATGATGAATGCCGGCAAGCTGAATCCCTCCGGTCTGGTTACCCACATCGGCGGTCTGAATGCAGTTATCGACACCACACTGAATCTGCCCAAGATCCCCGGTGGCAAGAAGCTGATCTACAACCACATCGACCTGCCTCTGACTGCTATCAGCGACTTTGAGGAGCTGGGTAAGACCGATCCCATGTTCGCAGAACTGGATCGCCTGTGCAAGGCGAACAACGGCCTGTGGAATCCCGCAGCAGAGAAGTACCTGCTGGCTAACGCCAAGAAGATCTAATCTCTATACTCGAAGAGCCGCCTGAAAAGGCGGCTCTTTTTTACATTCTTGACAATAGACTTAGGACATCTTAAGATATAGATATCTTGAATAGGGGGAATTACTATGGACTTTTTACAGATCGCTAGAAACCGCCAGTCCTGCAGAAGTTATGATGAAAACCGCCCGGTAGAGCAGGAAAAACTGGATGCCATATTGGAGACTGTGCGGCTGGCACCCTCTGCATGCAACGGTCAGCCCTACCATATCACGGTATGCCGGGGACAGGCTGCTAAGGATGTTGCTGCTGCGACCATGGGTGTTGGTATAAACAGATTTGCTGCACAGGCGCCCGTTCTGATCGTGTTGTCCGAAGAACCCTATGTAAAAACTGCGGCATTGGGTGCAAAGCTGAAGGGGAATGATTACCGGAGCATCGATATCGGTATTGCTGCTGCGTATCTGACAGCGGAAGCAACTGCACAGGGACTGAGTACCTGCATCCTGGGGTGGTTAGACGATGAGAAGATCCGCAAGATCTGCGGCCTTACCATGCCGGTCCGGCTTGTGATTACCCTCGGTTATGCAAGCCAGAAAGACATTCTACGTGAGAAAAAACGCAAAGATCTAAGTAAATTGGTAACGGAAGTGGAGTGATTTAAAGGCGTGCTGCGGCACGCCTTTTTGCTGCCAATATTTGGAGTATTCCATAATTTGCGGTTTTATGCTATAATTTGCCTTGCATATATGCGAAAAATGCAGAAAACGAGGTGAAGCATGAGAAGAACTTTTGTGTTATTTTTGACGATTATCCTTCTTTTTGCCGTATTTACGCCGATGATGCCGGTGCAAGCAGCAACCGCTTCTTCACAGGCAGGTATCGTGACATTGCGGGAAGGATATTTAAATGTGCGGGCCAGTGCAGCCACCGGCTCAAAGGTGGTGTCTACCTTAAATAACGGCAGCTACATTACTTTGATCAGCAAAACCGGATCCTGGTGGAAAGTGGAGTACGGTAAAGACCGGTATGGCTACTGTCATGGAGATTACATCAAAACTGTGCAGGCAACGCCTGTGACAGTTGCCACTCGGTCTGGCAGCTTGAATGTGCGCAGAGGCGCGGGTACATCTTATTCGGTAGCAGGCAGCCTTTATAAAGGCGAAGTGGTTTTGCGTCTGTCCACATCCGGTGGATGGAGCAGGATTTTGTATCAGGGAATAAAGACCGGATACGCCAGCGACAGCTATCTGTCTGCGGCTGCATCCACCGGTAATACAGCCGTTTCGCTGTCTGTGCCCAGTTTTAAGCAGACGGACAGCCGGTGGGCCAATGTGACGATCGGAACATCCGGTAAGACCATTGCCCAGATCGGCTGCGCCACTACGGCTATCGCCATGATGGAATCCTATCGGACAGGCACAACGATTTATCCGGATGCCATGTCCAAAAAGCTGCGCTATACCGCTACCGGAAGCGTGTACTGGCCCATGGATTACACCGCAGTGACAGACAGCAGCTCCTATTTAAGCAAGCTGTATGCCTATCTGCAGCAGGGGAAACCGATCCTGCTGGGCGCGAAAAACAGTTATGGCGGGCAGCATTGGGTGGTCGTTACCGGCTTTACCGGCGGCAGCTTGACTGCGGGTAATTTTACAGTCAACGATCCCGGCTCTAATAGCCGAGTGACATTGCAGCAGTTTTTGAACGCATACCCAAACTTTTACAAGTATTTTGTATATTGATGGGACTGGCTGATTGACAAAAACAGGGATGGCGGTTACAATGAGTCCATCATTCAATGTTTGAGGTGGACTTATGGAACAGAAACTTCGTACCGAAACACTGTGCATTCAGGCTGGCTATAATCCCGCCAGCGGCGAACCCCGCCAAATCCCGATTGTTCAGAGTACGACTTTTAAGTATGCTACTTCCGAGCATATGGGCAAGCTCTTTGATCTGGAAGCTTCCGGCTATTTTTACTCCCGTCTGGCCAATCCTACCTGCGACGCTGTGGCCGCAAAGATTGCAGCGCTGGAGGGTGGCACTGCGGCTATGCTGACCGGCTCCGGTCAGGCTGCCAACTTTTATGCCATGTTCAACATCGCTTCCTGCGGTGATCACATTGTTGCATCCTCTGCCATTTACGGCGGTACCTTTAATCTGATCGCTGTGACCATGAAGCGCATGGGTATTGAGGTTACATTTGTCAGCCCGGATGCCACTGAGGAAGAGCTGAACAGCGCATTCCGTGAGAATACCAAGTTGATGTTTGGCGAGACGATTGCCAATCCTGCACTGAATGTACTGGATATTGAGCTGTTTGCCAAGGTAGCCCATGCCCACGGTGTGCCGCTGATTGTGGACAACACTTTTGCTACCCCTGTAAACTGCCGTCCTTTTGAGTGGGGCGCGGATATTGTAACTCACTCTACTACCAAGTACATGGACGGTCATGGCGTGGCGGTAGGCGGTGTGATCGTGGACAGCGGCAAGTTCGACTGGACAAAGTATCCCGAGAAATTCGCCTGCCTGTGTACACCTGATGACAGCTATCATGGCGTGACCTATACGGAGCGGTTCGGTCTGGAGGGTGCATTTATTACCAAGTGTACCGCCCAGCTGATGCGTGACCTTGGATCCATTCAGTCTCCCCAGAGTGCGTTCTACCTGAATCTGGGTCTGGAAAGCCTGCCTTTCCGAATGAAGCAGCACTGTGCCAACGCACAGGCTATTGCAGAATACCTGCAGAGCAACGAAAAGGTTGCTTGGGTCAAATACTGCGGGCTGAAGGGCGACAAGTATTATAATCTGGCCCAGAAGTATCTGCCCAACGGCTCCTGCGGTGTTATTTCCTTCGGCTTGAAGGGCGGACGCAAGGCTGCGGAGGTCTTTATGAAGCATTTGCAGTTGGGTTCCATTGAGACCCATGTGGCAGACTCCCGTACCTGCTGTCTGCATCCTGCCTCTGCTACCCACCGTCAGATGACCGATGAGCAGTTGGAAGCAGCCGGTGTTGGCGCAGATCTTATCCGACTGTCCTGCGGTCTGGAGAATGTGCAGGATCTGCTGGCGGATTTGGAACAGGCAATTTCCGCTGTATAATTGAATTAAGTATGAGGGCACTGATATGCAAGTATCAGTGCCCTTTTTATATTTGCAGTTATTCTTGGGTAAAATGCAGACAGACTGAGCTTAAAGGAGGTAGTATGAATGACAAAAAGAATATTGTCTTTTCAGCAGCTGCAGGACTATCACGACTATTTGCGGGAAGAAGAGAAAAGTGCTGTGACGATTCAAAAGTATTTAAGGGATACACGCATGTTTGCAGCTTATGCAGGAAACAGGCCGATTACAAAGAATGTGACAATGGCGTATAAAGCGCTGCTGCAGCAGCGTGGTTATGCGGTCAGATCTGTGAATTCCATGCTGGCATCACTGAACAGCCTGCTGGATTTTTTGGGATGGGCTGATTGCAAGGTCAAAAGCCTGCGGCAGCAAAAACAGATCTATACACCGGAGGAACGGGAACTGACAAAAGAGGAGTACTTGCGGCTGTTGACAGCGGCAAAGGGACAAACGCAGACACAGTTGGTGCTGCAGACAATTTGCGGAACAGGGATCCGGATTTCGGAGCTTTGTTACTTTACGGTTGAAGCAGTCCGACGGGGGGAAGTGGATGTACAGTGCAAAAGTAAGACCAGAACAATTTTGATTCCACGCCAGTTGCGCAAGCAGCTTTTAAACTTTGCAGGCAAAAGCAAAGTGATGTCAGGCCCCATCTTTATAACCCGAAATGGAAAACCTCTGGACCGCAGCAATATCTGGGCGCGAATGAAACGGCTGTGTGCCGCAGCCGGGGTGAATCAGAAGAAGGTGTTTCCCCACAATCTGAGAAAACTGTTTGCCAGAACGTTCTATGGGCTGGAAAAAGATATTGCCAAGCTGGCGGATATTCTGGGCCACGGCAGCATTGATACCACCAGAATTTATTTGATGAGTACGGGCATGGAACACCGCAGGAAGATCGAGAAATTGGGGCTTGTTTTGCGAATATAAAAATATCACCACATAATTCGTATTATGTGGTGATGGCGAGTACAACCCGAACCCATAATTTAAGTTTACACTTCTTATTCTAAAAAGTCAAGATATATTATATACAATTTTAGTCCCTGACAGTACATATAAAAAGTAAAAATAGCAGCACAAGTACGCCCTTGACAACAAAAATTTCGTTTTGACGTTAAGGGCGTAATTGTGCTGCTTATTTTTTTGTGATGAAAGCGTGATGCGCAGATAAAACGAATAAACAAACCACATAATACGAATTATGTGGTTACTTATCCAATTACAGAGAGAAAGGGAACGCTATGGATTGTACGTGTACAGTTGATTCGGATTTCTGTGTTAGCTGCGGAAGACCTGTAACGGAAGGCCGGATCATTTGTAAGTGCTGTGAAAAATGCAACGGCTATTCAGCAGCCCACTGGTTGGCCGGGCGATTACAAACAGAGCAAAAGACCGTAGAATCAAGCAAGGTTAAGACTTATGAATACTGAACTGGATACCACAACTGTTTATTTACTTATCATTTTGGGCTTGTTTTTCGCAAGCATTATTGTCATTTCGCTTGTTATCAAGCTCAACCGATTCTCCCGGGAACTGAGCAGGATCAATATGGAGATCAAACGCAACACCGGTTCCCAACTGGATTACTGGAAACGGGAGAAGAGACTGCTGTGGTTGTCCTTGCTCCCGTTTTATCACCGATAGGGACTTAGGTGAAGACGAAAGAAAATTGGTATAGTTTTCTGCAGGCTTTGTCTTGGTTATAGAAAGATACTGAATGGAGATGAAATATGAGCATACAGACGAAAAAGATCACAGAAGAAAAGGTATGGATGAAATATTACTCTGAGGAAGCCAAAAACGTAAAGCTTCCCAAGTGTAAAGCCTTTGACTATGTGCTGGAACTGAATAAGTACCGTGTGAATGAACCGGCGCTCCACTACTATGGCGCAGATATTTCTTTTAAAGAGCTGCGGCGTAAGGTGGATGCCTGCGCCCGGTCTTTTACGGCATTGGGCGTTAAAGCAGGAGATATTGTTTCTTTCCTTTCTGCATCCATCCCTGAAACGATTGCCTGTGTGTATGCATTAAATAAGATCGGCGCTGCCGCCAATACCATTGATCCCCGGCTGGATGTGAAAACCATTAGGAAGATGATCGTGGAATCCGGCTCCAAGATCCTGATGGTCATTGATATGGCATTTCCCAAGGTCCGGGTCATGATGGACGAGATCGGCCAGGAGCTGATCGTGGTACAGTCTCCCACAACCTCACTGCCGTTGGTGAAACGCATTCTGAGGGATTTGACTACCAAGAATGATATCCAGTATAGCAAGAAGATCATCAAGTGGGCTGAGTTCATTACTAAGGGGATCGGCAACCGTTATACGGAAGCACCCTATGTGGGGGACGCACTGGTGGCCATTACATACACCGGCGGCACCACAGGGACCCCCAAGGGTGTTATGCTCACCAATGATTCCATGAATGCCGTAGCACTGAATTTTATGCACTGCGATGTTTACCATCAGTACGGCGACCGCTATCTGGGAATCATCCCCATCTTCTCTGCCTATGGTATGGTCTGCGGCCTGCACATGCCCCTGTGCATGGGCATGACTCTGGTACCTGTTCCCAAATTTGTCCCCACCTCCATTGGCAAGCTGGTGCGCCTCTACAGGCCCAATCATATCATCAGCACGCCTGTGTTCATCGAACTGCTGATCAACAGTTCCGAAGTCCAGGGAATGGATTTATCTTTCCTGTATACCCTGGCCTGCGGCGGCGATTCCATGAACGAAGGATTGGAGCGCAAGCTGAATGAATTCCGCAAGGAACACGGAATGAAATATCCTTTGGCCCAGGGCTACGGCATGTCTGAGCTTTCCGCAGCGGCTTCCTTCTGCGTCAATTCAATTTATAAGGAAGGCTCTGTTGGTATTCCCTCTCTGACGGTGAATGTGGGTATTTTTGACCCGGAGACCGGCAAGGAGCTGGGCTATAAGGAAATTGGTGAAGTCTGCGTCACCGGTGCGTCCATGATGAAGGGCTACTTCAATAAGCCTGAGGAAACTGCTTATGTGATGCGTAAGCATGAGGACGGCCAGATCTGGATCCACTCTGGCGACCTGGGCTATATGGATAAAGACGGATTCCTGTACATCAAGGGCCGCATCAAGCGCATGATCACCCGCTTTGACGGCCATAAGGTGTTTCCCATCAACCTGGAGAGCATGATTACCGACCTGCCCGATATCCATAACTGCGCAGTTGTGGGCACCGATGACATGGAGCACAGCCAAGGACAGTACCCCATGGCCATCATTGAGGTCATCAAGGGCGTGGATGTGGAAGCCACCTGCAAAAAGGTCTATGACTACTGCAACACCCATGCGGAGGAGCGTGGCTGTCCTGTAGCTGTAGTGGCGGTGGATAAACTGCCCCTGACCCCCATGGGCAAGGTGGACAACAAGAAGCTGGAAGCAGAGTATAAGGACTTCGACTATCTGAGCTGGGCTAAAAAATAATCAATATCTATTGCGGTTTTTTCTAAAACTTGTTGCTGCGTCGGGGCAGGACGGACGCAGGTCCGTCCTGCACTACCCAAAGCAACGGGGGCAGAGAGAACTAACTTACGGCACCATCACTGTCAAGTACAGTGTGATGTAATACATTATGGTATACCGGATGCAGCAACCCGGCATATCAAATAATCTGTTTAGGAGGAAACTATGAAAGCAAATCTTTCTAGAATGCTTCGGTCTGGTGTGGCCATGCTGCTTGCCTTTTGCATGGTAGCAGGCTTCGTCCCGACTATGGCATTCGCAACGGAAGCTGATAAGATCAATTATGTTTCTATCGGCGATTCTATGGCCAATGGTTACTGCTTCGAGGGCTACGAGCAGGGCAATGGCTCTAATATCAACTTCTTCGAGGGAACCGGTGTTTATGGTGTAGGTGCATACCCCGACCAGTTCGCTGATTACCTGGAAGAGAACGGCGCAAATGTGGAGCACACCAAGCTGGCTGTATCCGCACTGCGCGCTGAGGACCTGTATTTCCTGCTGGGTGGCCGTGAAGAGCCCCAGGACGGTTGGGAAAACCAAGTCAATGGTTACACCGAAGTCTCTGATGATGCAAAGCTGGCTGAGTTCTATCAGAACGCTGTTACCGAGGCAGATATCATCACTCTGGGTGTTGGTAACGCTTCTTTCGGTGCCTACATGCTGCACCGTGTGACCGACGCTCTGGGCATCTTCGGCGCAAGCCTGGACGAGGACGAGAAGGTCGATCTAAACGATGCACTCATCGATCTGAATGAGGAGCAGAAGGCGCTGGTCCTGGAGGCATACGATATGCTGGAGGCCGAGCTGATGAAGAAGATTCCTGCTGAGCTGGCTGAGCGGTACAATGTGCAGCAGATCTGCGACATTCTGGCTTACACCGCTGCAGGCTTCATCCTGAACTACAAGGGTTCCGTAGAGCAGATCGTTAAACTGAATCCCGACGTTGAGGTTATCCTGGTTGGTCTGATGAACACCACCTATGGCATGACCGTCACTGCTGAGGGCATGGCTCCCATTTACATTGGCGACATCATGGACGAACTGTTCTCCATGCTGAACGCTTACATTGCCGGTCTGCCCGCTGTTATGCAGGCTGCCGGTGAGTGGGAAGAGGCTACCTTCTACTATGCTGAGCAGCCCAACCCCCTGTTCATTAGCCAGGAATTTGCAGCGCTGAAGGAAGCCGGTTGGACTAACATTCAGGACGACCGTCTTTCCGGCGACATCGTTCGTGCGCGTAACATCACCGCTTACAACGATTCTCTGCGCGGAATGATCGCTGCTGCATTTTCTGCAATGTATGGTTTCCAAATGAACCTGCCTGAAATTACCTTGGCAGATGTGCAGGCTTATGAGGCCAATAATCCTACTTGGGCATATTCCGGTCAAGGATATGGCTTTACCGGCAATGGTAATGACAACAAGAACCTATCCATTGCTATTTACCTGGGTATTGAGGATGCTGTTGCAGAGAGCTGTGACACCATGGAGATCCCCCTGTCCGGTCTGATGAAGATCGCCGGCGATCTGTCCAGTGTCTTTGCCGGTTTGGATGTTAAGGCTAATGAGGCTGGCTCTACTCCTGAGGACGTTCATGAGGGCCTGGCTGGTTACTTGACTTCTACTGATGAGCTGAAGGGTATGTGCAAGATCTACGCGCTGTTCAAGGTCGGTAATGGTATGAGTGTGCATCCCACTCCCGTTGGCCATGATAACATTGCTGCGTCTGTCATCAACGCATATAAGAACAATCACACCGCCAAGGACGAAACCATTCAGAACGTCAATATCGCTTTGAAAGACCTGTACAACCTGGTGCAGACCTACGGCCCCGAGGTTGCTGCTCAGGTTTGGCAGCAGTGGGAAGAGTACGGCTATGTGGATGCCGTCGAGACTTCTATCGACGAGCTGAAAACCATGCTGGAAGAACGCTATACTTACTACACTGAGACTGCTCTGCCTGCCATTACCGCTTCTGTAGAGAATCTGTCCGCACAGAAGGATGTACTGACCGCTGAGCTGGCTGATCTGAAGGCTGAACTGGAAGCCAAAAAGGCTGAGTTGGCTGAAGTGATCAGTAATACCGAGATCGGCGACATCTATGTCCCCAATATCAATATCGATGTGGATCTGGGCAACAACGAGCAGACTCAAGTTCCCGAAAATGACTGCACCGTGGACGGCGAGGATATCAAGACCGAGCTGGAAGCCGCTGTCAAGGATCTGGAGCATGCCATCGCTGTCATCGAGGCTCTGCTTGCTGATGTGGAGGCTGATATTGCCGACATGATCGCTCTGGCTGAACAGATCGCTGCTGCTGTCGCGGAGCTGGAAAAGACCATGACTTCTCTGGCAGAGGCTGCAGAGGATGTGGAAGCTGCTGTCAATGCTGTCATCGATGTGATCAAAAACTCCGACGGTGTTGTGGAAGCTACTGTCAAGTCCTTTGAGGCTGCCCGCGCAGCTGCTGAGGCTGCCGTAGAGACCATGACCCTGGCTATGGACACTGCCGAAGATGTTATGGCTGATGTGGATACCATGATCCAGAAGATCACCGCTGACGCTGAGGCCCTGTACAACAAGTTTATGAACGACCTGCCCGGCTGCATCGATGCAATCCCCGATGAAGCTAAGATGCTGATCGCTGGTTCTGTCTATGCCGTACAGCAGGCCTATGAAGCCAACAAGGAAGAAATCGAAGCTGCTCTGGAGGTCGAGCTGAAGAAGCTGGCTGATGAGTACGCTGTTTCCGAAGAAGAGATCAAGGCTGAGCAGAAGAAGCTTGCCGAAGATTACAGCATCTCCGAGGAGGCCGTAAAGGCTGAACTGGCCGCTATCGAGGCCAAGATTACCGCCGAAGTCAATACCAAGTATGCAGAGATCGAAGCTGAATACAACGCTCAGATCGAGGCTGCTAAGGCTGAGGCCGCTGCAAAGCTGGCTGAGCTGGAAGCAGAGCTGAAGGGCTACCAGGAAGAACTGGCTAATGCCGCAGAAGACGCTAAGGCTGGCATCCAGGCTCAGATCGACCGTGTCAATGCTGACATCGCAACCGTCAATGCTGATCTGGAGCACGCTGTTGCTCATTTGGAGAATGCCGCCCAGGAAGCTTACGAGCAGATCGTTGCGGAGGTTACCAAGGTCTACGAGGAGACCGTCGCTGCCCTGAACGAGAAGCTGGCTGAACTGAAGGCTGCTTATGACGAAGCCGTTGCCGCTATCGAGCAGAAGCTCGCTGAGCTGAAGGCTGCATACGACAAGGCTGTTGAAGAACTGATCACTGCGGCTGACAAGGCTATTGCCGAGCTGACCGAGGCTCTGAACAAGACTCTGGAGGAACTGGGTAAGATCGGTGAGGCTCTGGCTGATGAGATCAACGGTATCCTTATTGCTATCCGTAAGGAACTGACGGATACACAGAAGGCTATTGAAGAGATCCTGAAGGGCAACCTGGCTGCCATCGAGGATCTGAAGGATGCTCTGGTCGAAATGGGCGGTGAAGCAATCGTTGACGCAGTTGAAGCATTGAACGATGCTGTTATGGCACTGATTGAGAAGGCTACCACCGCTGACCTGGTCATCGATGATGACTTTAAGTATGTTGCTATCGGCGACGGCTCTGCTGCTCCTGAGAGCTATGTTGAGAAGGTGACAGCTGCTCTGAATGCAGAGGCCGCAGCAAATGGTGTTGACGAGATTGAGATGGTCAACTACGCCAAGGTTGGCAACACTGTTACCGCTGAGCGCGCAAACCTGTCCAATGTGACCGACGCCGACCTGATCACCGTTGGTTTCTCCAATGTGGAATTCATGTCTAAGGCTATTGCTAATATGAGCACTGGCGCTGAGCTGGACTGGGCTGCTGCTGTTGGTGAGGAAAATGTCCAGTATGTGGATGAGCTGTTGGCAGAAGTTGCTGCGAAGATCGCCGAAGCCGGTATCGAAGGTGACTATGCCACTATGGCTAATAACGCGATTGAAGCTTATGCCTATGCTGCTGTGCTGTACGCAACCAAGCTGCCCGAGCTGGTCAACGAGATCCATGCTGTCAATCCTGACGCTGTGATTATCATCGTCGGCATGTACAACCCCCTGGATGGTGTGATAATTAATCTGGGTGAAAATGCAACTCTGGACATTGGCGAGTATGTGGATTACCTTGTTAAGGGTGTTGGCGTCCACGGTGTCGCTTATTCTATCCTGACCGGTAATTCCATCTATGTTGATGCGCCTGCTGTTCAGACCGTGAACACTAAGACTGAACTGGGTATTATGGATCTGCTGAACCTGATCCAGACTGACTGCGCTTCCCTGTATCCCAGTACTGTGGGCGATGACTATATTGCTGCTGAGATCGCTGCTGCTCTGAATATTACCTATGCCAAGCCTGAGGAGAGCATCGAAGTCAAGCACAATGTAACCTTGGAAAGCTACATTGATTTCAGCTTCTTCATTCCTAAGAGTGCGTTGGCTGCAAACGGTTTGACTGCTACCGTTTCCCATGACCGTGCTGGCAAAAGTGTCACATTGACTCAGGCTGAATGGGAAGCTGCTACCGTTGACGGTGTTGATTATTGGCGTATCCGCTACACGGATGTAGCTGCCAAGGAAATGACCGATAATCTGACACTGACTGTCGCAGATGCTTCTGGCATTGTAGTTACCGATACCTATAGTGTTGCGGCGTACGCAAAGGAGCGTATCGAGAATTCTGCAAACAGTGATATGAAGGCTCTTATGACCACGATGCTGCACTATGGTGCCGCTGCACAGACCTACTTCAAGTATCATACAGACGATCTGGCAAATGCCGGATTGCCTGCACCTACCTTTGCAGGTATCGCAGCAACAGCGAACGGAAGCACTACCGTAAAACATAACCTGACCTTAGAGAGCAACATTAACTTTAGCTTCTTCATTCCGAAGAGCGAATTGGCCGCAAGCGGTTTGACTGCTACCGTTTCCCATAACCGTGCTTGCAAGAGTGTCACATTGGCTCAGTCTGAATGGGAATATAATGTTGTAGATGGTGTTGAATACTGGCGTATCCGGTATGTTGATGTAGCAGCGAAGGAAATGTCTGATGAGCTGACACTGGTAATCACTGACGGCACCAATGAGGTTGTTACCGATGTTTACAGCATTGAGACATATGCAAAGGAGCGTATTCAGAATACCAGCAATGATGACATGCGGACTCTGATGCAGACCCTGCTGAACTATGGTGCTGCTGCACAGACCTACTTCGGATACAATGCGAAGAACTAAAAATTTGAAAGGAGAAAAATGCATGAAGACTTACGAAATGCCTGAAATCCGGGTAGAAACCTTTATGGTAGAGGATATCATCACAACAAGTGGCGGCTTAGGTGAGAACGATACTGAACTGGACTGAAGTTTAAATCACCCCCCGGCGGAAAGGCGGGGCTTCATAAGACAGTATCCGCTTCAAAAGCTATCTTTTTATCCAATACTGCAAAAAATCCCTATGGTAGGCGTCAGCCTTACCATAGCGTTTTTTCTTGTCTTGGCGTAAAAATCTTTCCTTTTGAAGTGCTTCGCAGTTTTGCCCCTTGGATTTTTTCCTTTAACAAAGAATATCCACGCAGAAATACTTTGTGTATTTCAAGGGGGTATTCTGAAGTTACAGGGAAAAAGACTGGGGCAAAACCGGATAATGTTTTATGAAACCCCGCCTAA
>JAZNPV010000067.1:0-4090 GCA_045589835.1 Faecousia sp. | reverse complement strand
AATGATGCGCAGCAGCCTGTTCTGGCAGACCATCCCCTTTCTGGATCTGATCTATCTGGACGAATCGGTTCGGGGACAGGGCTGGGGCAGCAAAATGATGGACTTCTGGGAACGGGAGATGGCCCACAGAGAATATGACCATGTGATGCTGTCCACCCAGGCGGACGAAACCGCCCAGGAATTTTACCGGAAGCTGGGTTACGAACCGGCCGGGGCATTCTGGCCTCCGGAACAGGACGTGGAGGAACTGATGTTCCGCAAGAAACTGGGATAACTGTCATTTGTCACATTATACGCGGTATAGATCATCAGATTATTTGAGGTTGGATCGTCACAATCAATGGCAGCAAATCGGTGCCTCGTAACTTTATTTGCGGTTATTTCATCACATTATTTGCGGTCGGTTTTCCTGCCTCTGGGGCTCTGCCCCAAACCCCGGGGTTTATCGCTTTGGTTTTCCAAAGGGAGAAAAAAGAGGGGATCCCAGGCGGAATCCCCTCTCCCTTTGCAAACCCCTGTCGGACCGCTCAGGTCGCTCCCCAGCGTTGCCCTATCCTGTCCTGGCGGGTAAAAGCCTTATTCTGTTCTGCGGTAGATTCTGCGGAATTCGAGGCTTCCGGAACCTGATGCAGCTGACTGTTTTGGCTGCACAGTTCCCATATTTGGAGTTCCAGTTCCAGAATTGTCTGCATTGCTTCGTTATACTTGTCCAGAAGCTCGTTATAGTCCATATCTGCTCTATCCCAGCTTGCAGTCTTCCACTGCCCGCATCACAATTTCTTCGTCAATCAGGTCTGCCCCCTGCAGAGCCCCAATCATCAGGCAGCTGTTGCAAAGCTTGTTCAGTATCCGCGGTACTCCGTTGGACGCGTTCGCCAGTGCTTCCAATGCATTCTCGTTGAATACCTGTCTGGTACACCGTGCTCCGGACAGCTTTGTGAGAATGTATTGCTTCGACTCTTCCTTCGTCAGCCCCTCCATGTGGTAATTCATCGTGACCCGCTGCCGCAGCGGTTCGTGGGCGGTCAGCATCAGCGTTCGGTTCAAAGACGGAAGACCGGCAAGAAGGACCACTGCCCGGTCCCGGGAATCCATGTCGAAGTTAAACAGGATCTTCAGGTCGTTCAGAATTCCGGTGCCGATATGGTTTGCTTCGTCAATGATAAACACAGGCGTGATCCGTTTCTCTATCGTATACCGGCAAATCTCCTCCTGAATCATACGGAAGTTATCCGGCTTTCTGTGCCTGGGCTCCAGCCCCAGATCAGAGGCCAGCTTTCGGTAAAACTCCATGACGGTAAGGGTAGAAAGACTGCTGTAGATCACCTTGTAAAGGGAAGGGTTCAGGCTTTTGGCCCATGTCCGGATGGCAGTCGTTTTTCCTTTGCCTGCACCGCCGGTCAGAACTCCAAACCCTTTTGTCTCCAGAAGATAGTTCAGTCGTACCTGCGTTTCCTTGTAATCTGCGGTGTTCAGCAGGATTTCTTTGCTGTTTTTCACGAAGGGGTTGAACTCCATTCCGTAGCGGACATAATATTCCATCAGCTGTTGCCTCCCTCACTGAGATACACCTTGTTCCGCTTCACAACGGCGTTTTCCTGCTTGTTCAGCACGCGGATCGGTGTCAGCGTGCCGTCAGCCTCCACAACATACACCTGCTTCATATCAGGCGCACAGCGAAGCCGGATCCGTCTGCCCGCAAAACGGGAATCCACCTCGTATTCCACCTTGTCAATTACAAGCACGGAATCCACGGACACTCTGCGCTCCAGCTCCAGCAGGAAGATGGTTTCGGTTTCTTCCGTGGAGAGCCTGCGGATACGCTCCGGCTCGGAAAAGAACCGCTGTTCCGGGCTTTTTCCATCCAAAGAGGAATGCACAGTCTGGTTGTAGCGCTGCACAAATTCATGGAGGCTGTTCCGGATTTCATCAAGACTGGAGAATCTGCTCAGATCGGTAATACCAACCCACTTATTTCTGAGGGTCAAAAACCATCTCTCGATTTTCGCTTTTTGGGTAGGCGTATAAGGCTTGCAGTAATGGATGACCGAGCCGATACGGGCTGCCAGAAGCTCCATCTGGAGGTTCTTATAGGTGCTGCCGTTATCAAAGTTCCAGACCTTGGGGATTCCGTACTTCGCAGTAGCCGTCTTCATAACACGCATAAGGGAAACGAAGTTATCCTGCGTGAAAACATCCGCACCGGTGACAAAACGGGAAGCGTCGTCAAGGATGGCAATGATGTAGATGCGCTGCTTCTTGCCGTTCAGAAGAATTTTGGGACCGACACAGCTGTCAGCGCACCAGACTTCATTGATGTGGGGTCTTTCATATCTGCGCATATCGGTCTGTGCAGGAACAGCCTGTTCTTTCTTCAGCTGGTTGACCTGTCTGGTAACCGTAGAAAGGGAAACATCTGCTTTTCGGATATATCCGTTTTCTATCAGGCTCCGGTGGATCTCCGTAGCCGGAATTCTGGGATACTGCTGTTTCAGGCAGAGGATATGTTCCCGGATATCCATATCGATCTTTCTGAATTTGCCCGTATCGGTTCTGGGCTGCGTGATCAGTCCATCCAGGCCGTTATTTATGTAGAAATAATACCAGCGCTGAATGGTCTTGGCTGTGAATTGGCGCTTCCTTCCATCGGGATCGATATACTCCTTACCCGAGGCCTCCTCCCAGTAGCGCTGAAGCGGCATACCATCCGGAAGGGTATGGTTGACCGCCGGTGCGATGATACCATATCGCATCAGTGCATATTCCTGCCGTTTTTCATCTGTCATGCTGACATCTCCTGTTTCTTTATCGTGGATGGTCCCATTATAAAGCGGCTGGGTATGGTGGCCAAGTTGGCTTATGTGGGTACAGAAAATAATAGATTAACGCCCGCCCGAATCTGCAGAAACTGCTTCCGGTATGCAGTAAAACACCGTTCTGCAAGATCCCACAGGTCCATGTGCAGATTCAGCTGCTCTGCGTTTAAGCGCTCAGCCCAGTGCCTTCTGAATTTTCTTCTGATACGGGAAACACAGCCTTCGTCCAGATCCGGATTTGAGTCCTGGAGGAATCTCATTTCAGGACTCCCAGCCTTATGACGAAGTATGGTGATCTGGCAGGACAGGCTTACTTGAGAGTAGGGAACCACCTCAGCAGGGAGCAATGCGTGTGTTCTGCCGCATCGGGTGCATTTAACCCGCAGGATCCGCAGTTTCAAGGTTCCTGTGACAGATTTCAGGGTTCTGCAATAGAATCCGTGACGTATCAGGCTTCCGCGGCAGCGGCAGGAGCATTGGATGCGATAGATGGCCAGCCGGTCAATTAGATCATTATAAGATTCCTGCGAAAGGCTCTTGCAATTGTACAGAAAAAGTGTTATCATGATTGTGCTTTTCAGGTGTGTTTTCGGACATACTTGTGGTGAGCAGCAGGAGCCGAACTTTCTCAGGGTTGGGGCTCCTGCTTTTTATTGTATCATACGGCAGCAACGCCCCCAGAGAATTTGACGAAATAATCGTCAGTTTCTCTGAGGGCGTTGCCTCTTTTATTTTGATTATCACATCAACTGATGATCCCGTAGAGAGTGATGATTAATAAGTAATAGAAGTCGCACAAGTCAAAATGGTTCAGGATACCATTGAAGGTGTAGCCATCGCGAACCATATTGGCAAGCTCAGGTGAATCATTTGGCTCTGTCTCCTCAAAAGTTCCGGGAGTGATACCGAGAGGGATTATCCTATTGTGGATATCAGAAAACGTAGCCTCGCCCATCGTTGCTTCCGTAGGGAAAGGCAGCACAATCATCAGGAGCACAAGTGCCAATAACAGTGGCAGGTAGTTTTTCATCGCATTTATCCTCCTTTGTAAGATATTTCAATTATTTTATCACTTTGTAACCATCTTGTCCATAGGCAAAAGAAAAAGCCCAAGCATCTCTGCTTGAGCTTTCTGTGTTGGCATTACCTATTTTCACGGCCCGTCACCAGGCAACTATCGTCGGCGTATGTGAGCTTAACTTCTGTGTTCGGGATGGGAACAGGTGGACCCTCACAACAATCAATACCAACTCTCACCGGATTGGCTCTTAACC
>JAZNPV010000066.1:0-2747 GCA_045589835.1 Faecousia sp. | reverse complement strand
CGTTGCCATTTCCTTCCTGTGAGCCAAGGAGTTGTGTGATGAAATTGTCTTCCTAAGCCCGCTTGGCCTCCGACTTCTCCGAGCTGGTGAAGGACAACCTGGCTGCCCGTAAGGCTGCCGGCACCTACAACGGCAAGTTCTCCGCTCTGCATCACTTCCTGGGCTACGAGGGCCGCTGCGCATTCCCCTCCAACTTCGACGCTGACTACTGCTACTCCCTGGGCTACAACGCCGCCATGCTGATCCAGTACGGCTACACCGGCTACCTGTCCAAGGTTTCCAACCTGTCCAAGCCCGCTGAGGAGTGGGTCGCCGGCGGTATGCCCATCACCAAGATGATGAACATCGAGCGCCGCCACGGTGCCGACAAGCCCGTCATCCGCAAGGCTCTGGTTGAGCTGGACGGTGCTCCCTTCAAGTTCTTCGCCGAGAACCGCGCCAAGTGGGCCATCGAGACCTGCTACCTCTACCCTGGTGCCATCCAGTACTACGGCCCCGCTGAGGTCTGCGACATCACCACCCGCACCCTGGCCCTGGAGAAGGCCTGAGTCCATCGCCTAAAGTAAATGAAGCTGCCATGGGAAACCATGGCAGCTTTTTTCTGTCTGAACGCAAAATAAGGGCGGCCCGAGGGCAATGTCACTAAGTTAGTGGCATAGACTAGTGGGCAGACAACAAAGAACGAGTGCATCCGGAAACGGATGCACTTTTTTTGCAAAATGGGCATGACAAGCAAGCGGATCGAGAAATCCGCTTAAAAAGACTATTCAAAAAGAAATCATTATGCTATTCTGTATAGGAAGCCGTTGAACTTGATATTTTTCGCTTTGCGAGGAGCACATCGTCCGGGTCGGATTGGTATGATGTGCATTTCAATCAATTCTTCGACTTTGGGTGGAGCTACAGAACCCCGGAGAAATTGTCTGCAAATATGTACAGCGGCGGTAAAGTTTGTCTGGTAAACATACTTTCTGCTTTTTTTCTGAATGACTACGTGCGAGGTAATCAATTCACAGAAGTTGTACATGGTGAGTCTGGCAAAAATCTCCTGGATGATGTACTCCACCTTTTTACTTTGGAACAGACTCAAACCAATGGTGTACTTGAGCTGCCGAAAGGATGTTTCGATCCCCCAGCGCAGATGATAGAGCTGCTTCAATTCCTCTGCCGGAAAAGAATCTGCATCCAGATTTGTAATGAGCGTTTCTGTGGTATCATCAGAAATTTTGAATCGTACAATACGGAAAGAAAAGGGATAGAAACCGTCGCTTTTCACAGGAAGATAGTCAAAATTCGTACTGGATGGCAGGAAACGATACTTCCCCGGATACTCCTTTTGCAGTTTCTTAACGACCTTTGTCTGCTTTCTGGTCAACTGGAGCTGTACAGGAAGATCAAAGTCGCCGTCGGGCAAGGGCAGACTGGAGACGATGCCACTGGCTTCCCGCAAACGGATGAGGTATTTCCAGCCTTTCTGTGCGATGTGTTCAAGGGTATTGTAGGCTTCGTAGCCCCTGTCCGCAATGATGATGGCCGGTCCGGCAACATCAGAGCGATCGACCATCTGGACGAGTGCGGCGTTTTCGTTTGCTTCTCTGCGCTTCTGGACTACAGCATCCATGTACAGTCTGTTTTGGAGATCATACAGCGCATTCAGATGCAGAAAACTGTAATGTTTCTGTCCGTTTGCTCCGGGAAAATAGGATAAAGGGTCACTGGGATCGGCTGTAAACTGCAGGTCAGAGCCATCCACCGCAAGCAGACGATATCCCTTGTGCCGGCTGGGGCGTTCACACATACGGGTAAATTCATGGAATAAATGCTCCAGTGCCGAGGGGAGAATTTTGCTTCTCTGTTGGACGAGGGCCGAAACGGTTGCGGGTGTATCGTCAAAATCCAGACAATCCAGCATTTCATCCCGCAAAGCATGGCTGCCCATCTTCAGAAGCAGGGACAATACTTTCTCAAAGGGCAGTTTTCTGTTACGGCTGAAGTCCTTTCCTGGATGGCGGCAGAAAGCATCGGGATGTTTCGCCATATTCCGAATTACGGTGTTCAGAGAATGTTTTACATGAGCAGGATAGTTTTTCATCGGTGAGCCTCCTTAAAAATGCTTACAAGGCGGCTTGTCCGATTTTTTGCACTTTGTCAAGTGTTTTCTGCGAAATATGATAAAAAAATACCCCTATGCCACTTCCCAGTAGCATAGGGGTATTGCGCTAGATTAACTTAATGACATTGCCCGGATGGGCGGCTCTGATTTGTTATAGGTAGTTATGATGTTTCCAGGTTAACCAATAGCTAGCTTATGTCCCATATCGCTTAAGATTTTTGCTGCGAGCTTATTAAGTTCTTCGCTAATCAACGGCGGACAATGCTGTGATGCAACTGCGGATCTGTTTTCGGGGATAGGATCAAATTTGAAGATCATTTCCGTAACCATGCTAATATTGATGAACTTATTATCCAAATCCCTCATGACACTTTCAGTTTGAACCATAACTGTGGGATCAGCTTCGTCGTTAGGTTCGTAAACAGACGCACTGTTCGCCGCTTCAATCTGAAAGGTTGTAGTATCATCTAGGTCAATATTGACATTGAGTTTTTTAATTGTGCTTTTAATAAGTTCAATACTATATTCCATTCGTATTACTCCTTTTAGTGGAACTGGCAACTGGGATGAGAACGATACCTATTGTTATGACCATAATCATTCATGGGGATACGTTTCATTATGGTATTTTCTT
>JAZNPV010000065.1:0-29865 GCA_045589835.1 Faecousia sp. | reverse complement strand
ATAGAATAATATCGTCAAAACCGTCAATATCGTCAAGAAAACGAAATAGCAAAAACCGCTGAGGAGGCACTCGTTACTGGGTGCTTTCCTCGGCGGTTTTTTGTTTCAAAGTTCATTCTATGTTAATACGTTTATTGTGTCCATATGGTATAATATTGGTGACGAAACGCCGTATTTGCCAGCTAAGAAAGGAGTAAAAATGGCAAAAAGACGGGCAAATGCTGAAGGTTCTCTTCGCCAGTTAGAAAACGGCACATGGATGTGCCAGATCATGGTCGGGCATAAGTCTGACGGCAAACGAGATATACGCACACTCACAGGGGATACACAGCGGGAAGTCATTCAAAAGAAAGATGAACTCAAAAGAAAAATGGCCGACGGCACCTTGGCATCTGAAGAGCTGCGTTTTGAGGAATGGGCGGATACCTGGTTTGAACACCACAAGGATAATATCAAGCCCACCACCCAGGAGAGCTATCGGTACACCCTGCGGATTCTCAAGGATCATTTTGGCAGATGGAAATTGCGGGATATCAAGGCCATGCATGTGGAGGAGTTTTTGAAGAAGCTCCGAAAAGAAGGCCGGTCTAATTCCGCGCTGAGCCAATGTCGTGGAATGCTGTTTCAGATCCTCAACAAGGCGTGCGCCAACGATTTCATTAACAAAAATCCGGTTGCGTTTGCTGACAAGATGCGCAAGGATCCGCCAAAGCATAAGGACGCCTACACCATGGATGAGGTGAGACTTCTGTGGAACAATCTTCCGGATGACAAGGTCGGTTGGAGTATTCGCTTGCTGCTTTGTACGGGAATGCGATCTCAGGAGCTTTTGGGACTGGAGCCGCACCATATCAAAGCGGATGGCTCGGAAATCAACATTGCCCAAGCAATGGTGATGGTGAAGGGCACTGCATCGATTGGTACACCCAAGTCCAACGACAGCTATCGTACCATACCCATTCCGGAGAGTGCGCGCCACTATGCGAGACTGCTGCGCCAGACTGAGGATAAGTTCATCTGGGAGTCTCCGAAAAAGCCGGGACAGCCTTGCAACCCTACCTATTTCCGGAATCAGTATTACAATGCTCTGGAGACGGTTGAGGGAGTTCGCAGGTTATCACCCCACTGTTGTCGGCACACCTATGTTTCTCAGTTGCAATCCCTTGGCGTATCGATGGAAACCATCCAGAGCATGGTTGGCCACGCGGATATCGATATGACCCGCCATTATCTGCATGTGCAAGAACCTAAGCGCCAAGAAGCAATTGCGCTCTTTGACGAGGCTCTGAACAAAAATGGTCGGGGAGTCCACGGAAACATATTGGACTATGTGAAATCATCGTAATTCAAGAATAATTCAAGAAAAAAAGTTGCGGGCAAATGGGGCGTATCGCTCGAGTTTGGGAAAACCGCATTTAAGGGGTAAAACCACCATTTTGACAAAGAAAAAGTCCTGAAAACCATTGGTTTTCAGGACTCGGTGGTGGAGATAAGCGGGATCGAACCGCTGACCTCTTGAATGCCATTCAAGCGCTCTCCCAGCTGAGCTATACCCCCATATTTAGTTGCTGCGTCAAGCAGCTTTCGTATTATAGCAGGTGCATATAGTTTTGTCAAGAGGATATTTCAAAAAAATCATATTTTGGTGGATGTACAGAATAGCTGTTTTAAGGTTGTAAATGATTGGAAAGTGTGATAAAATGCAAGCAAAGGAGGGATCTGTATGGATCGTAGCATTTACGCAGCAGAGCTGTTTTTAGAGGGGTATAACTGTGCGCAGGCTGTAGCCATGGCTTTTTGCGATGTGACCGGACTAGACAAGGTGTATTGCGCAAAAATGGCATCGTCTTTTGGCGGCGGCATGGGCCGCATGCGGGAGGTATGCGGCGCTGTCAGCGGCATGTTGCTGGTAGCGGGATTGTTGTACGGCTGTGATGACCCGGCCGATGATGAGAAAAAGATGAGCCATTATGCGTTGGTACAGGAATTGGCGGGGAAATTTCGAGAGCAGGTAGGAAGTATCATTTGCCGGGAGATCCTGAAGAATCCGCCTTCCGACCCCAAACCGTCTCCCAGAACTCAGGAGTACTACAAGCAGCGCCCCTGTGCCCGGATGGTGGTGTTGGCTACCCAAATCTTGGAGCAGTACATAGCCCAACATCCCGTGGAAACGAAATAATAAAAAGCCGGACTTGGGCATGAACTGCACCCCATTTCTTAGCACAAGTATTATATCATACTTGTCTAACAAATGGGGTGCAGTTCACAGTATTCCGGTGATTTTGTTATTTGTTAATCAAAAAAGTTACCACATCAAAACTGCGCAGCACCTTTTCAGGCATTACTTCCATATGAAGCAGTGCCCAAGTCCGGCTTTTTATTATTTCGTGACTGAAATTGTGGCCTGGGTCAATGTGTCAGGTGTTTTCCATGCGGATGGCATCAATGGGGTTGTCTTTGCGGAGTTTGGAGACTGCATAGAACATTGTGGTCGCTACCACAAGGAAGATGATTCCGGCTGCAAGAAGCAGTTCAGCAATGGGAATCTGAAAACTGGAAACATAAACACCACCCGCTATCCGGTAACAACCGTAAGACAGCAGAATGCTGACCGGCATACCCCATAGCAGCGCGCGGCTGCCGTAAAGCAGACATTCATAGGCCATCATGCGGTACAGATCCCGGCTGCGCATACCCACACTTCGCAGCATACCGAAATCCCGTTTTCGGAGTATGATATTGGTGGAAATGGTGTTAAAAACATTGGTAATGGAAATCAGGCTGATCAGAATGATAAAACCGAAGGACATGATACGGATCATATGGATCAAGCCACGCTGATTCATTTCGTCAGCAAGATAGTTGTCAACATACATACCGTTGTTATCGTACTGCTGCAGAATATCCTTGACACTGTTGTAATCGTCTATTTTCAATGCCATATTAGGAATGCCGGGCTTGTCATCAATTAACGCTGAAGGCTTATAAGCCGACATGGGCATAACGATACAGATATTGCCCGTATCCACATCGATTCCAAAGGGGATATCCTCCACCCGGTCTCCCAAACGAATGGTCCTGTATATTGCTGTTACGCTTGTGGAAACAACGGTTGTACCAATTTCCTTTGTTTTAGGATCGTAGGGATAGTAATTGCATACAGTTTGTCCGTCGGAATTTGTTTCATGAACAGCTGCCAGATACTTTTTCTCATTTGTGGAACTAACAATTCCATTGCTGTCTGCTTTCATTGCCCGGAATTCCACCACGATAACACCTTCGTCCGTCACCGTTTCTCTGGTGTCATAGCCTGCAACGGAATCGTCATTAAAAGCATTGAATGGAATGGCAATGTTTGTAATGGTCAGTTCTGTCAGCGAATCCGAAACCGGACTGCAATGGTAGATATACCGGACAGTTTCACCCTTTTCGTTGGTGTAGAAGGGTGTTTTATAATCAGCAATCAATACAAGTGCGGTTGGATTCCCCGGATCTTGATACTTGGAGACATCCAGATTATGTTCCTTCAGATATCCAAAGAATTCTTCGTCCTCAAGATAGTATGCCATTACGGAAGCAAAGTCATAATTCTCGCCAAGCGTTTCTCCATAATACATTTCAGCGTTTTGCTTCTGAAGATCCAAATACTGTTCCGAATAATCCTTGGTGGCGATTACGGTATCGTGATAGTTCCAGTCAACAAATACAGCATTGCCGATACCGGGCAGGTTCCGGATTTCCTCACATTTTGCCACCCCGGTCTCGTTATGGGGTGTCAGCATCACATCAAAGTTCCTTACACCCATGGAACCGGCAAATGTGGTTGCCAGCAAAGAACTGAAGTAACTGGCCACAACAAACAGCACGAGGCTGATGGTAAGGGATACGATCGTGGAACGGTACTTCCTTCTGCTGATCTTGTAATACTTCCGAGACATCAAGCCGGGAAGACCAAAGAGTTTGCCTGTCAGTTTTCCGGTCTTAACTTGCTTTGCAGTGGCTTTATAATCCGTTGCCTGCCGGATCGCCTCGATTGCTGTTACCTTTGTGGCACGTCTGGAGGGGATCCATGCAGAGATATAAACAGTCAGGACACATACTGCTGTTGCAATCAACGCGGCAGGCAGAGATAGAACCGGGATCATATTTACAACGCCACCAAAGCTGAATAAAGACTTGAACACATCATTCATGCTTACAAGGACAATTGCAACTCCGATATATCCTGCAATAAGACCAACCGGAATACTAAGGAGGCAAACCACACCGGCCTCAAACAGTACACTGCGCCGGATCTGTTTTCTGGTAGCGCCTACACCTGAGAGCAGGCCAAACTGCTTAGTTCGCTCCGAGACAGAAATGGAAAAGGCGTTGTGGATCGAACTGCTGGATGCAACCATAATGATTCCCAACAGCACGGCAGCGATGCTGTAAATAATTGTGTTGTAATTATCATACCGGGTTGCGCCAAAAAAGCGAAGATAGCCCGTATTTACATTACAATCCGTGCCGTAATTTTCTTTTTCCAGATCATAAGCGACTTTTGCCGGGTTTGTTCTGACAAAGACTCTATGATACAGGTGGGAATGTTGATTGCCGTCATCCAGAGTCAGAATAGAATGACTGTATTGATGGGTTACGGGGAAATGCTGATCCTCAAAAACACCTACCACGGTATAGGTTTCTTCCCACTGGGCATAGGGATACTCGTTGTAAAAAATGGGATCCGGCTCATCGACCAGCCTTGTTTGCACCAAATGGGTTACCGTATCGCCCACTGCAACAGGGATGCACTTGAGCGCATACAGCTCCATATAGCGCTCCGGGACAATGATCTCTGTGCTGTTTTGGGGCAAGCGGCCTTCAACAAGATGTACCGGCATTGTTTCAAAAAAGGCCTGATTGACTGCCGCCACACAGACTTCCTCAGAAAAACCGGTGGAGGTTCTGTCGTTTTCCACCAACCCGGTAAAGCCGATTACCTTATAATCCGCAAGGTGGCTGACAGTCTCCTTGTTTTCCAGCTCCCGGACCTCGTCATCTGTTAATCCGTCAAATGCGATAAAATAGTCACCGTCTGTATAGGCTGTGCCGCGGATCACAAAGTCCATTCCACTGAAGGTGGCGGTCGTAATAGCCATAAACATAGCCGCAGAGAGAATGATACCTATGATTGTCACCACGGTACGGGTCTTGTTCTTCCATATGGCCTGCCATGTAACTTTACTGAGAATGTTCATCGTACCACCTCATCGTGAGTGATCCTGCCATCCTCAATGGTAATGATCCGGTCAGCCTGCAATGCGATATTCTCGTCGTGGGTAATGATAATCAGGGTCTGTCCGTACTGGCGATTGGAAAGCTTCAGCAGCTCCACGATCTCCTGCGAGTTCTTGGAATCCAGATTGCCTGTAGGCTCGTCTGCCAAAACAACTGCAGGCGAGTTCATCAGCGCCCGGCCGATGGATACCCGCTGCTGCTGTCCTCCGGAAAGCTGATTGGGCAGGTGTTTCTCCCGACCTTTTAAATTCAAGGTGTTGAGCAGATCCTCCAGCCGGTTCTGATTGATTTTGCGGCCATCCATCAGGACAGGCAAGGTAATGTTCTCTGTTACATTCAATACAGGAATGAGATTATAGAACTGATAAATAAGTCCCACCTGCCGCCGGCGGAAGATCGCCAGCTGGTCCTCATTTTGAGCAAACACATCCTGTCCTTCCAGAAACACCTTGCCGCTGGTGGGTCGGTCCACACCGCCCAGAATGTGCAGCAGAGTGGACTTGCCGGAGCCGGAAGGGCCGATAATGGCAACGAATTGACCCTTCTCCACAGCGAAGGAGACATCGTCCAAAGCGCGCACTTCGCTCTCTCCTTTGCCGTAGATCTTGGAAAGGTTTTCTACTCGTAAAATTTCCATAGTGTTACCTCCTGCTGGTGATGGTACCAGTATACAAGGCCAAAGTGACAGGCAGGTGACTTTTCAGTGATAGTTTTGTCACATTCTATTGTAGGGGCCGGCGTCTCCGACGGCCCTTCCAAAAATGCCGCTTTGCGGTAGGACTGTCCGGGAGGTCAGTCCCTGCAAAGCACGATCAGATGACCTGATTGTAAAATTTAATAATAAACTTTGCGCCGGTATCGCCGTTCATGGCCTGCACAGTGCCGTTCTGGGCAGTGATAACGGTCCGGGCCAGAGCCAGACCGATCCCATAGCTGTTCTGGGAGGCGTTGCTGCCCTTATAGAACCGCTCAAACAGATGGGGAATATCCTTGGGATCAAAACCGCAGCCGGTGTCCTCCACGTCAATCTGTGTGTACAATGGGGTTTGGGAAACGGTAACAGAAATACTTCCGCTTTCAGGCGTATGTTCCATGCAGTTTTTCAGGATATTTCCCAAAGCCTCCGCTGTCCAAACAAGATCGCAGGTAAGTGTTTCGGCTTTACAATGGACATTCAGCGTCTGATTCCGCAGATCCATGGGTATGGCAATCGGGGCAGCGGCGCGGTCTATCAGCTGACCGACAGGCAAAACCTGTGCTGTCAGTTTCACCGTACCGGCATCCAGCTTGCTGAGCTTCAGCAGCGTTTCCACAAGCCAGTCCGTCCGGTTAAGCAGGTTCCGCAATTCTATAGAAAGCGAGATCCGCTTTTCGGTGGTCAGCTCCGGATTGCGGAGCATGGATGCCGTTAAATTCATGGCAGTCAGTGGTGTGCGCAGCTGGTGGGAAATATCCGCTAGAGAATCCGCCAGATATACCTTTTCTTTTCGGATTGTATCGGCGGATTCTGTCAGCCGCAGGGTCAGTTTTTGAATGTGGTTGGCAAGAATGGACAGCTCGCCCTCGTTGTAATCGGAGATGGGCAGGGGAGTGCCGCTGATCAGCAGCTTGTCCAGATCGTGACTCAGCTTCTGCAGCCAGCGGTAACGGTAATACTCTGTGCCAAAGTGAATTGCCAGGGCAATCACACCCAAAGTCAGCACCAAAGCACCGGCAGCAGCAGAAAAACAGAAACCGATCCATGCAACGCTGACAGAAGCGGCGGTCAGAAGGATCAGGCTGATTTGGAGTTCTTTATTGTTTTGAAACATTGTCTACCCCTCCAACCGGTAGCCCAGACCACGGACAGTTTTGATAAAAACCGGATTCTGCGGATCCTGCTCGATTTTATCCCGGAGCCGCTTAATATAGACGGTCAGTGTGTTATCGCCTACATAATCGCCGGCATTGTCCCAGATTTCCTCCAGCAGCTTATCCCGGGTCAAAACCTGTCCCCGGTTATTCAGCAGCATCAGCAGGAGCTTATATTCCAGAGCGGAGAGATAAAGATCCTGCCCGGCTCTGGTGACGGTGCCCTTATCCGCATCGATGGTAATGTCACCTAATGTCAGAACGCTTTGCCGTTTGCCGGTTCTGCGCAGGACACTGCGGATTCGGGACACCAGTTCCCGGGGCCGGAACGGTTTGGAGATATAGTCATCGGCACCCATATCCAGTCCGGTGACCACACTGAATTCATCTCCGGATGCGGTGAGAAAGATCACAGGCACACCCAGCGCTTTTGCGTTTGCACAGACAGCAAAACCGTTTCCCTCTGCCAAAGAGATATCCACCAGGGCGAGGTCCGGCTTGTTTTCTTCCATGGCGGCGGCTGCTGCCTGCTGCCCGGTGACAGATATGATTTGAAAGTTTTCATCGGAAAGAAAACCGGTGAGCATCCGGATCAACGTGGGATCGTCCTCCACAAGCAGCAATTTATCCATGTAAATCCCTCCTTTTTCTATATCTTATCATTAGCCCCAAACAATTACCATAAAAGATTTGTCACATTGGGATGCATTATATGGAAACAGGCGGTGTGGGGTTACGGAGATCTCAAAAAAGAGGTTTCGCAGCGGTGTGCGAAACCTCTTATCAGCATAATAATGAACCTAAAAGAGAAATATCTGTGAAAGCAGGATGGGTATAGGCGGCATCGAGAATGGCATCCACATTATCCGGATCGTTTTCGATCTCCTTGGAGAAAAGCTGTGCGGTTTCCACAGGATCGCCGCCCAGGGCGTGGATCAACAGACAGGCGATTACGGTCAGCTTTACCCGGCTGATCAGGTCATAATCGGACACGGCCTGCAGCCAGTACCTGTCGATAAAGTAGCCTGCCAGATTCCGGAAAGTATCGGCCCAAGGAGGGCAGGCAGGTGCTTGCTGCAAGCGGAATCTCCATTGGGGGGTCAGGATTTCCAGACCGCGGAAAAAGGCAAAAACCGCACCCATATCCCCGGGTTTTGCCCATTTGCGGGCTTCTGCCAGGGCTTGTTCCGGCTCCAGAACAGCCTGTGGACCGCCGTCCAGTTCTGATTGAACCGTATGGCTGTACAGCAGCAGGATTGCCAGTGCTTCCGGCACGGAATACGCGATATTGCCGAGAAAAGCAAGCGCATCCTGTCGGCTGCGGTGCAGGATCGTCATGGCATCTTTATCGTATTCGGGTGTATCACCGCCGGGAAGCTGTGTGACGTTTTTAGACCCCATAGGTGAAGTAAGGATCAGTCTTGCTGCCTCAGGACAGGAAAGCTCCAGTCCCAATTCCACGAAATCCCCATAATCATGGCGCAGACGGGGGAATTCCCGGCAAACGGCACACAGGGCTTCGTGACCCAATTCTGCATGGATCCGGCACAGACAGTCCTGCTGCCACATGGGACAGCGGCCGTTCTCGATGACCATGACAGTTCCCTCATCAGTGGTGCGTAAAACCTGCCGCAGACGCTCCCCCAAAGGACCGGTCAGCGTCCGGTAGCAGGCGGCGGCTTCCGGATCAATGTCCACTTCCCATTCCTTGCAGCAGCTGTCGGGACAGGCAGCGGCGATGCAGTGAAAGGCATCATAATATTCCGGTTTAAAACATTCCATATTTCTGGCCTCACTAAGAGAATTTGGGAAAGCCGACGGCTTTCCCAAAAGGATCATTCTTCGGGCTTGATAGCGTACAGAGCATCGGTAGCCTGCCGGAAGGTGTCCTTGGTGCCGGCAACGGATTGCTGGTAGGCCTGCAGTTGGGCAACCACCTGGTCGGTGATGGTACCGATATGAGAAGCGGCGGAATCGGCCTGCAGAGCAGCTTCTGCCAGCGCGGCACTGGCCTTCGCATAGATCTGCTGTGCCCGTTCTTTGGCAAGGCGCTCGGTGCGTTCCGCACGGCGGTAGGCTTCCAGCTCTTCTTCGGCGCTGCAGACAGCTTTTTCCGCTTCCTGTCGGGCCTGTATAAGCTGCTGCTCCAGTTCATCACACCGGGCAAGCGCCGCATCCAGCTGTGACTGCAGATCAGCAGGCGCAGCTTTTTCCAAAGCGGTCTGCAGTTGGGTATTCAGCTGCTCCAGCTGGGATTTATGCTGATTGTTCAGATACTCGATATAGTGTACCACATCTTCCCGGTTGAAACCGTTGAAAGCGGAACGAAAACGCTGTACTGCTGCCATGGCGGAAGTCTCCTTAGTGAGATTTTTCTACAGTATAGCATATTGCTGTCGGGAAAACAACTGTTTCTGCGAAGAAAGGGGAAACAGACCGGAAAATTTTCCAAAACACCTCTTTACAAAAGGGAGGAAGCCTGTTATAATAACTGGGCTGTAAAGCATGCACCGGTGGCTCAATGGATAGAGCATCGGATTCCGGTTCCGAGGGTTGGGGGTTCGAGTCCCTTCCGGTGTACCATAAATAAAAGAGGAGATACCCGATGGGGTATCTCCTCTTTTATTTGCGCTACGCGCAGGGAGGGACTCGAATAATTTTAATCGCAATATGCCGGTGGCATATTGCTGCCACCAGTGCAAACACTGGTGGCTACCTTGATTTAACGAGTCCCTTCCGGTGTGTTCCGAAATGCAAACGAGTCCATTTGCGGTGCCCGAAAAAAATCATCGGGCTTACGCTGATCCTCGATTTTTTTCGACCGCGGCACACGCTGCACCCTCGCTTTTCCTGCCACCGGCAGCGCTCGGGCTCGCGACCCTTCCGGTGTACGCCAAACTGTTTTATTTTCGATATTATTCTGTGATTTTGGGATCATCAGTGCGACCCAATAAGTAGTCCAGAGAAACTCCAAAATAGTCTGCAAAGGCAATCAGCGTGTCGTAGTCTGCTTCTCTTTCTCCGGTTTCATATCGGCTGATGCTGTTTTGGTTCATATTTAAATCCATTGCAAGCTTTACCTGTGAGATGCGACGTTTGGTTCTTAATTCTCTTAAGCGAAACATTTATGACTCCCCCTTGACATTAGTATACCAAAACGGTATACTAATAATATCCCAATTCGGTATAAGGAGGATGCGCTTTGAACTGTTATATTGAAAGCCTTAAGTCATTTCTAGCTGAGCAGACACCCTGCTTTGGCTATGATGACGCAAATTCCATATTGGAGATGCTGTACTATTACTATACGACTGCAAACCCTGTGGACAGTGCTGTGATCCGGTGCCAATTCAAAGAACTTAATGATATTCTGTGCCGCCTGACGTTGAAGGAGAACGATAAAGTTTTTTCTTTAGCGTGTAACCTGTGTGTTGCCTACGAGAGGCAGGCTTTTTTGGAAGGTATTCATGTGGGGATGCGTCTGTTTACAGAATTGTCTGGACTGCAGGATGACGTCCTTTCTACATAAAGGCCGAACCCGCTTGCTACAATGTATTGATGCAGCGTATATGAATTACAACTTTCTATTTATCATACTATTTTAATTTAACTGTCATTGTGAGCCAGTGCGTACGCTGGTTCGCAATGATGGGGAAATACGGCAATGCTTGAGCTGGCATCCTGTGTGGCACAAAAAAACATGCGGCATCTGCGTTGGCAGATGCCGCATGTACTATTTATTTCTCTTCTTCCTGTGCTTGTTCGGCGGGCTGCTCCTGCTCATAGTCTTCACGGTTTGCCCATTCGTCGACCTTCTTCACAGCCCTAGAGCCGGTCTTGATCAGCGTTTTAGCCAGATCACGGAATGCGTGACCCAGAGCTGCGCCGGTCTCTTTCCAGG
Organism: Faecousia sp.; assembly: GCA_045589835.1. Classification (GTDB taxonomy): domain Bacteria; phylum Bacillota; class Clostridia; order Oscillospirales; family Oscillospiraceae; genus Faecousia. The sequence continues at coordinate 18,833 of JAZNPV010000065.1, read as the reverse complement.
AATCCTTCAAATCTTTTGCCATCAGTAATCCCTCCACCCGAATATGATACTAAGAGTATCATATTTACAATCCTGCTATTTGGTTATTCTTCCTCAAAATCCTCTGCATCGGCGCAGGGGCCGTCGGTTTCGGCGGGGGCTGCCTTATCGGCATTCACATACGCCATCAGTTCATCGCCGGTAATAGTTTCTTTTACCAGCAGGTACTCAGCCACTTCGTCCAGAAGGGTACGGTTATCGGTAAGGATCTTTTTGGCGTCCGCATAGCACTGATCCAGCAGTTTTTTCACTTCCTGATCCACCAAGGCGGAAGTTTCCTGAGAGCAGTCCAGATAGGTCTGGCCTTCCAGATACTGGTGGTTTACAGAGGCCGGGGCCATCAGACCCAGGGCATCGCTCATGCCGTACAGGCTGACCATGTTCCGGGCCAGAGAGGTTGCCCGCTGGATGTCGTTGGAAGCACCGGTGGTCTGGATACCGAAGACAACCTGCTCGGCGGCACGGCCGCCCAGCGTGGAGCGCAGATCTACCAGAAGCTCGTCCCTGGAGGACAGGTACTTTTCTTCCTCGGGGGTGTACATGGTATAGCCCAAAGCACCGGAGGTGTGGGGGACAATGGTGATTTTGGTTACAGGCTCGGTATGCTTTTCCAGCGCGGCAACCAGCGCATGGCCCACCTCGTGATATGCCACGATCCGCTTTTCTGTATCGGTCAGCACGGTGTTTTTCTTTTCTGTACCGGCAATGACCACCTCAAAGGAGACCAGCAGGTCGTCCTGATTGACAGCCTTGCGGCCCTGCCGCACAGCGCGAAGTGCAGCTTCGTTAACCAGATTGGCAAGGTCTGCGCCTACTGCACCAGCGGTGGCCTGTGCGATCTTCTTCAGATCCACATCCTCTGCCAGCTTGATCTTCCGGGTGTGGACCTTCAGCGTGTCCAGACGACCCTGCAGGTTAGGACGGTCTACGATGATCCGGCGGTCAAAGCGGCCGGGACGCAGCAGTGCTTTGTCCAGAATTTCCGGCCGGTTGGTGGCGGCCAGACATACGATGCCTTTGGAGGAGTCGAAACCGTCGATCTCGCCCAGAAGCTGGTTCAGGGTCTGCTCCTGCTCGGTATTGCCGCCGAAACGGGTATCACGGGAACGGCCCACCGCATCGATCTCATCGATAAAGACGATACAGGGAGCCACTTTGGCGGCCTGATTAAACAGGTCACGGACACGGCTGGCACCCACGCCCACGAACATCTCTACGAAATCGGAACCGGAGATAGAGAAGAAGGGGACATCCGCTTCACCGGCCACAGCCTTGGCAAGCAGCGTCTTGCCGGTACCGGGAGAGCCAACCAGCAATGCGCCCTTGGGCAGCTTGGCACCGATCTCTTTGTATTTTCCTGGATTATGCAGAAAGTCGATGATCTCCTGAAGAGATTCCTTGGCTTCATCCTGGCCGGCCACATCCTTGAAGGTAACACCGGTCTGCTTCTCCATGTAGACCTTCGCCTTGCTGGAGCCCATACCGCCCATTATGCCGTCACCGCTGAGCCGTTTGGTCAGCGACCGCATAACAAGGAAGATCACGGCAAACATAATTACATAGGAGAGAATCATAATGATATAGGAGTTATCCTCCAGAATCACATAATCCACTTTGACACCCAGACTGTCCAGCTCCTCTGCCAAAGCCAGAATATTACCGCTGGGCAGTCCGGTGAAGCAGGCCTTTTGCTGGGCTGCCGGTTTGGCAGCTTCTTCCCTGGTCATGTAAAAGATCCGGTCGTAGTGGATCTCCACCTCGGAAAGCATGCCGGATTCCTTGGCTTGCTGGAAATCGGAAAAGGTGGTTTCCGTGTATTGTCCGTTGGTGATGGTCCGGTACAGGCTGGAGATGATCAGAATGATGCCCACGGTAACGATCAGCGCCACCCAGATACCGCCCTTTGGACGCTTGTCGTTGCCCTGTGGGGATTTGTTTCGGTTGTTGTTATTTTGTTCCATATCATAAGCCTCCCTGAGACGGTTGCATTTGACTCATCATATCACATTTTTTCGCAGCCTGCAATGAATGATACCGGTTTTTACCGTAAATTTTCTGTTAATTTGTGGTGGATTTATTAAGAAATGAAAAAAGCAGTTGAGAAGAATCTGAAAATCTGGTACAATAATTAAAAGTATACAGAAAAGACAAATTTATATTTATCGGTTAGTTAAGCAGGGAATTAAATGCCTTTCCCCGGGGGGAAGCCTTTGGCGCGTAAGCGCCGGTGCAACTGCACAATAAACTGAAATTTGAATGCCTGAACAGGAGTTAATGATATGAAGAACGAATATTCCAAAAGACCGCCCCGAAAAGAATTCCAAAGAGAACAGCAGGTCGAGGAGATCGAAGGCCAGCTGGAAGGCCGCAACGCATTGACAGAGGCGCTGAGAAGCGGAAGAACGATTGATAAAGTATTTATTGCCGCTGGCGAAACGGATCGGGCTTTGCAGCATCTGGCAGCTGCGGCTAAGGAGGCAGGCGCGGTGGTGGTGCCGGTGGACAGAAGAAAGCTGGATGCCATGAGTACCACCCGGGCCCATCAGGGCGTGATCGCCTTAGCGGCAGCTAGAGAGTATTTTAACATTGACGATATTTTGCAGGAGGCCGCTGACCGGGGAGAAGCGCCGCTGATCGTGATTTGCGATGAATTGTCCGACCCCCATAATCTGGGTGCGATCATCCGTTCAGCAGAATGTGCCGGTGCCCACGGCGTGATCATTCCCAAGCGCCGCAGCGTGGGCCTGACGGCTACCGTTTCCAAGGCTTCTGCCGGCGCGGTGGAGTACATGAAGGTTGCCAAGGTAACGAACATCAATGCAGCTATTTCCGAACTGAAGGAAAAAGGTGTCTGGATCTTCGGAACGGCGGCGGAAGGCTCTGTTCCCATGTATCAGGCAAATTTAACTGTGCCCGCAGCTATTGTAATCGGCTCAGAGGGCGAGGGTATGAGCCGGCTGGTGCAGAAAAACTGCGATGTAACGGTGCATATCCCTATGAAAGGCAGAATTACTTCGCTGAATGCATCCGCTGCGGCCTCGATTCTGCTGTATGAGGCGGTGCGCCAGCGCTTAGGGTGAGGAGGTGTGTTATGGAAGATCAGGATCATCAGAACTTTGATCTGGAAGAGATTATAAAAGAGTTCGGCAATTTATCGGAGGCGGAACCGGAAGAAATGATTCCGGAAGAAGCCGAACAGATTCCGGAAGAGGCTGCACAGGAACAGCCGGAAGCTGTACCGGTGGAAGTGCCGGAAGAAACACCTGCAGAAGCACCGGAGGAGAAACCGGAGAGTACTGCAACGGAGGTGACCGGCGATACTGTCCGGTTTGATACCATCCGTCTGGATACGGAATCCCTTCCTAAGGGAAAGGTACGCAATGCCGAGCCGATCCGGGATGAGGAAGAGACCGGGATGCAGGACACGGTTCAGAGAAAAGAGCCGTTTACCTCCGGCTGGGAGCCGGAATACGAGCAGCCCATGGGAGAATATGTGCCCCCGCAGCCCATTGTTTTCCATCCCCGTTCCCGTCTGCGGGAGTTGAAGCGCAAGCTGGTAGCAGGACCGGAAAAACGGTATTATGCCCTGACTGAAAGGGGATTGGGCAAGCTGCAGGCAGCTATCTTCTTCAGCCTGTTGGTGGTAATCATCTCCGCAGGAACTACGGTGATGTATACCTTGGGTATGGTTCAGGAGAACCGGATGCGGCTGATGGTATTCGGCCAATTCCTTGCCATGCTGGTATCCGCCCTGCTGGGCTCCTTCCAGCTGATCGACGGCATTGCGGATCTGTTTCAGAAACGGTTCACGTTAAATACATTGCTGGCATTCTCGTTTATTGCCTGCTGTGCCGATGGCGTGCTGTGTTTGCGTCAGCTTCGGGTTCCCTGCTGTGCGGCGTTCAGCCTGGAGGTTACCATGTCCCTTTGGAGCGCCTATCAGCGCAGAAGCGCGGAAATGGGGCAGATGGATACCTTGCGCAAAGCAAACCATCTGGACAGTGTGGTGCCGGAAGAGGATTATCACGGAGGCAGAAAGGGCCTGCTCCGGGGCGAAGGTCAGGTGGAGGACTTCATGGATCACTATGACGCAACCTCCGGACCGGAGAAAGTGCTGGGAGGATATGCCCTTGGGGCGTTCCTGCTGAGCATTGGTATCGGTGTGACAGCCGGTGTGCTGCACGATTTGAGTACCGGTATTCAGGTGTGCGCCGTATCCATGCTGGCAGCCGTGCCAGCTACGGCATTCATCACCACATCACGCCCCTTTGCTGTTCTGGAGCGCAGACTCCATAATCTGGGAACAGTGCTGTGCGGCTGGCGGGGTGTTAAGGGACTTTGCGGCAAAGCCTATTTCCCGCTGCGGTACGAGGACTTGTTTCCTGCCGGCTCCGTCCGGCTCAACGGTGTGAAATTCTATGGCAACCGGCAGCCGGATGATGTGGTAGCCTATACTACGTCACTGATCGCAGCCAGCGGCAGCGGTCTGGCTCCTCTGTTTACACAGGTGCTGGAAAGCCGGAACGGACGCTATTGCGACGCGGTAAACCTGCGGGCATATGAAAATGGTGGCATCGGTGCAGAGGTGGAAGATCTGCCGGTGCTGGTAGGCTCCCTGTCCTTCCTGAAGGAAATGGGGGTTGAGGTGCCGGAGGGAATCCGGGTCAGCAATGCGATATGCGTGGCGGTGGATGGAGAATTCAGCGGCCTGTTTGCCGTAACCTACGATAAGGTGAGGTCTGCGTCTGCGGGACTGACTACCCTTTGCGCTTACCGCAGGCTGAAGCCAGTGCTGATAAGCGGCGATTTTACACTGACGGACGGCTTTATCCGCAAGAAATTCAGTGTCAATCCGAAACGCATGCTGTTCCCGGAACAGGCTGTTCGGGAAACACTGCAGGCCAGGGAACCGGATCCGGCGGCACAGGCATTGCTGCTGGTCACCACGGAGGGGCTGGCACCTTTTGCGTATGGTGTTACCGGGGCCAGGGCTCTGCGCACGGCAAGTATTTTGGGCGTAACGGTTCATATGATCGGCGGCATCTTGGGCTTGCTTGTAATGGGCGCGCTGACAGCCTTAAGCGCACTGGAACTGCTGACACCGGCAAATGTATTCCTGTATCAGCTGGTCTGGATGATTCCGGGACTGCTGATTACGGAATGGACAAGATCCGTTTGAGTTTAATTGCAGCCGGGCACACCCGAAGGTGTGCCCGGTTTTTTCAGGGGGAATTTGTATTTATCGTGCTGCAGCAAACGAATCTGTAGGGGCCGCCGGGGACGTCGGGCCCTACAGATACCTATCAAACGGAGCGATAAACTGAAAATTGCCCGGCGGGGAGCGGGTTTTTCTGCCGAAAGGCGGTTGGAACAGCGAAAAAAACAAAAAACATGGGAAGGATTTGTAATTTAGCTAAAAAAAGCATTGAAATCCTCTTGATGTTCGTGTATAATGTCTTCATTGCGGTGCTTTCGCACCCAACTGTAAAGGAGGAAGGCAAAAGCTTTCCCGAAAGGAGATTGAACATACCATGTACACTGCAAACGCAATTCGCAATATCTGTCTGCTGGGCCACAGCGGCAGCGGCAAGTCTGCCCTGGCTGAGAGCTTACTTTACATGACCGGTGCTATCGACCGGATCGGCAAGAATGCCGACGGCAACACTGTTTGTGACTATGATCCCGAGGAGATCCGCCGCCATATCTCCATTTCTACCTCTGTGGTTCCTCTGGTATACAACAACACCAAGATCAATCTGCTGGATACCCCCGGCGGCTTCGATTTCTCCGGTGCTGCTATGGAAGCTCTGCGTGCTGCCGACGCTGCCATCATCGTATGCGCTGCCAAGGACGGCATCACCGTAGGTCTGGAGAAGGCATGGAAGTACTGCGAAGAGCGGAACATGCCCTGCTTTATTTATATCTCCAAGGTGGACGAAGAAAACTCCGACTACAATGCTACCTTCAACGCTCTGCGTGAGAAGTTTGGCAACAAGGTTGCACCCGTGGTGGTTCCCATCTGGGATGCCAATCGTAAGGTTACCGGTATTATTGATGTGCTGAACAAGCGCGCTTATGAGATGAAGAATCTGAAGCGTGTGGAGATCGAGGTTCCTGCCGGTAAGGAAGAAGTTATTGAGGAATTTAATGACGCACTGAAGGAGTCCGTTGCTGAGACCAGCGAAGAATTTATGGATAAGTTCTTCGGCGGTGAGGACTTCACCTATGCCGAAATGATTAAGGGCATGCACAAGGGCGTTATCGACCGCACCCTGTTCCCTGTGCTGTGCGGCTCCGGTGTCAACTGTCTGGGCAGCCTGATGCTGATGGATCATATTATCGACCTGCTGCCCAATCCCATTGAAGGCAACTATCACAAGGCTACTCTGGCTGACGGTACCACCGAGGAATTCGTGGTTTCTCCCGGCGGTGTTCCCTCTGCCTTTGTCTGGAAGACTGTTTCTGACCAGTACGGCAAGTACTCCTACATCAAGGTTCTGTCCGGTGACATCAATTCCGACACTACACTGGTCAATGCCCGAACCGGCGAGACTGAGAAGCTGGGCCGTCTGTATTCCATGTGCGGCAAGAAGGCTACTGAAGTGAAGCATCTGAGCTGCGGCGATATCGGCGCCATCGGTAAGATGGATAAGGTCAAGACCGGCGATACCCTGTGCGATCCCCGTAAGGTAGTGGCACTGAAGGGTATTCCCTATGCTGAGCCCTGCTATTCCGTAGCCATCGCTCCCAAGACCAAGGGTCAGGAAGAAAAGGTTGGTTCCGGTCTGAACCGCCTGAATGAAGAAGATCCTTCCTTCACGCTGGTCAACAATGCGGAAACCAGACAGCTGGTTCTGTCCGGTGCCGGCGATCAGCATCTGGATGTGCTGGTCTCCAAGCTGAAGACCCGCTTTGGCGTGGATGCTGTTCTGTCCCCCGCAAAGGTCGCTTACCGTGAAAAGATCAAGAAGACCGTGCAGGCACATGGCCGTCACAAGAAGCAGACCGGTGGCTCCGGTCAGTTCGGTGACGTATGGGTGCGTTTTGAGCCTCAGGAGGAGCAGGATGAGCTGATCTTTGCCGAGGAAGTGTTCGGCGGCTCCGTTCCCAAGAACTTCTACCCCGCAGTTGAAAAGGGCATTCAGGAAGCTGTTAAGAAGGGCCCCCTGGCTGGCTATCCCATGGTCAACGTGAAGGCTGTTCTGTACGACGGTTCTTATCACCCTGTCGACTCTAACGAAATGGCATTTAAGCTGGCTGCCATTCTGGCATTCAAGGAAGCTATGCCCAATGCTGCTCCCACGCTGCTGGAGCCCATCATGTCCCTGCAGGTCACCATCCCCGACAGCTACATGGGTGATGTGATCGGCGATCTGAATAAGCGCCGGGGCCGTGTTATGGGCATGAACCCCACCGGTAACGGTGACACTGTGGTTGAAGCTGAAGTGCCACAGGCTGAGATGAGCAGCTACGCCATCGATCTGCGGGCCATGACTCAGGCCAGAGGCTTCTTTACCATGAAGTTTGAGCGTTACGAGGAAGTGCCCAAGGGCAACCAGGCAAAGATCATCGAAGACGCCAAGAAGGACGAAGAGTAATTTTAAAGGTAAAGCGGTGCAGTTTCGGCTGCACCGCTTTTTGCTGTGGAAAATGATAGAAGCCTGTGTTATAATCAGAAAAGATAATTTATATTATCGCTCTGGCTACCGTTTTTTCTCGTCATTGCGGGGAGCAGCGCACGCTGGTGTGGAAATCTCCATAGGATTTCGGGAAAATGCCAGGGATTGCCACGTCGGGCTTTGCCCTCCTCGCAATGACGTGCGTTTTGTGTTAGTTGTGCAATAAACTGAAATTTGAAGGTCAACGAAGGAGAACCGCTATGCTACCGGAAATGTTTTTGGAAAGAATGAAAAAACAACTGGGAGAGGAATTCCCGGATTTTATAAACAGTCTGGAGCGGCCTAGAGCGGTAGCGTTGCGATTCAATCCGCTGAAGGGAGAGATTCCCACACTTCCATTTGTGAAGGAGCCGGTGGAATGGGAGCCTATGGGATATTATTATGACCCGGCAGCCCGTCCCGGCCTGCACCCTTATCACGAGGCCGGCGTATACTATCTGCAGGAGGCCAGTGCCATGTCGGCGGTGGCGCTGCTGGATCCCCAGCCGGGGGAGCGGATCTGTGATCTGTGTGCGGCTCCCGGCGGCAAGACTACCCAGATCGCCGGAAGAATGGCCGGGGAAGGCTTTCTGCTGTGCAACGAAATTAATCCCAAGCGCGCAAAGATCCTGAGCCGTAATATTGAGCGGATGGGTGTGGCCAATGGGTTGGTCACCAACGAGCATCCTCAGAATCTGGCCAATCAATATCCGGAATATTTTGACCGGGTTTTGATCGATGCGCCCTGCTCCGGAGAAGGCATGTTCCGTAAAGAAGAGGCGGCTGTGACCGATTGGAGCCAGGAAACGGTGGAAATGTGCGCCAGGCGGCAGGTGGAAATTCTGGCTTCTGGTGCCCGGCTGGTGCGCCCCGGCGGGCGGCTGGTGTATTCTACCTGCACTTTTGCGCCGGAGGAAAATGAGCAGACCGTCGCACATTTTCTGGAGCAGAATCCTCAGTTTGTTTCGGAACCGGTGGAAGCTCCCTGGTTTACACCTGCGGGGGCCGGGGCATTCCGGCTGTGGCCCCATAGGCTGCAGGGAGAGGGGCATTTTGTGGCTGTGCTTCGCAAAGCCGGAGCGTATGAGGAAATATCTGAAAAAGTAAAAGAGGAAAAACTGCCCAGAGAGTGGGAGGCCTTTGCCAAAGAACTGGATATCCACCTGCCGGCAGGAAAACCGGTCATGTTCGGCCAGAGTCTGTATTGGGCTTCGCCTGCTATGCCGGATATCCGGGGGATCAAGGTGCTGCGTCCGGGGCTGGAGCTGGGAGAAGTAAAAAAAGGACGCTTTGAACCTGCCCATGGCCTTGCGCTGTGGCTGAAGAACGGAAGAACTGTGCAGGATTATGCTGCCGAAAGTCAGCAGATACAGGATTACCTCCACGGACAGGTGGTGCCGTCGCAGCACAGAGGATGGTGTCTGGTAACTGTGGACGGATATACCATCGGATGGGGGAAAGGAGACGGAAAAGTCCTGAAAAACCATTATCCAAAGGGTTTACGCCGATAAATTGCGGAAAATTATACTTTACATAACAAAAAGCCTATGGTATAATCCTATGGTGAGCAATAACGAATTTTGCAAGGAGAGGATCATCCTTGGCTACATATAAAATCAACGGCGGCAATCCCCTGCAGGGGACGGTGACCATCAGCGGTGCAAAAAACGCGGCGGTTGCCATTCTTCCGGCAACCATTCTGGTAAAGGGAAAATGCCGTATCGAAAATGTACCGGATATTTCTGATGTGCGGATCCTGCTGGATATTCTGGCGGATATGGGCGCACAGATTCAGCATGAAGAACCGGGCGTTGTGATTCTGGACTGCACCAATATTAACAGTACCCATCCCAACCCGGATCTGGTGCGGGAGATGCGTGCCAGCTATTATCTGATGGGTGCGCTGCTGGGCCGGTTCCATAAGGCCAATGTGGCCCTTCCCGGCGGCTGTAATTTCGCATCCCGGCCCATTGACCAGCATATTAAGGGATTTGCGGCGCTGGGCGCCGATGTGGATGAGGACGAGGATTATGTAAACCTACAGCCGGGTCCGGATGGCTTGTGCGGCAGCCGTATCAATTTGGATATCGTCAGCGTGGGTGCTACGGTAAACATTATGCTTGCTGCCACGCTGCTGCCCGGTCAGACCATCATTGAAAATGCAGCAAAAGAGCCCCACATCGTGGATCTGGCAAACTTTCTGAATACCATGGGTGCCCGCATTTCCGGTGCCGGTACCGATACAGTGAAGATCAAAGGCGTAGAGAGCCTGAAAGGCGGCACCTATGCCATTATTCCCGATCAGATTGAAGCGGGTACATATCTTGCTGCGGTTGCGGCAACAGGCGGTAACGTGCTGGTGCAGAACGTGATTCCAAAGCACATGGAGTGCATCACCTCCAAGCTGCAGGAAATGGGAGCGAAGATCGTCAACTATGATGACGCCATTCGGATCCAGTCCTCCGGTAAACTGCGGCACACCACTGTAAAGACCCGCCCCTATCCTGGCTTCCCCACGGATATGCAGGCCCAGATCTGTGTGTGTATGTCCACTGCTGAGGGTATCAGCCGCCTGACGGAGAGCGTATACGAGACCCGGTTCTTTGGCTATTGTACGGAGCTTACCTGCATGGGTGCGGATATTCTGATTAACGGAAAGACCGCGATTGTTACCGGCTGCGATAAGCTGAAAGGCGCAACGGTGCGGGCCCACGATCTGCGGGCCGGTGCGGCACTGGTAATTGCCGGTCTGGTTGCGGAAGGAACCACCTATGTGGAGAATATTCACTATATTGAGCGCGGATATGAATGCATGGTGGAGAAAATGGCCGCACTTGGAGCAGATATTTCCAGAATTGAGGATTAAAACAGGAAAGCACACCTGCCGCAGCAGGTGTGCTTTTTGCGCATCCATAACGATAATGTTGGGGCCGCCGAGGACATCGGCCCCAACATTTTGCTATTTGTTATAATTGGAACAAAGGCGTGGACAGGTAGCGGTCGCCAGTATCCGGCAGCAGGGCAACGATTGTTTTGCTGGCGTTTTCCGCCTTTTTTGCCAGTGTGATGGCAGCGTGCAGCGCGGCACCGGAGGAAATGCCAACCAGAATGCCTTCCTTTGTGCCGGCCAGACGGGCGGCATTATAGGCTTCCTCTTCGGTGACGGTTATTACTTCGTCATAAACAGAGGTGTTCAGGACGGAGGGGATAAAATTGGCACCGATGCCCTGCAGACCATGGGGACCTGCCATTCCTTTGCTCAGCAGGGGAGAGCCTGCAGGCTCTACCGCAACAATTTGGATCGCGGGATTCTTTTCCTTCAGATATTCACCAACACCGGTGATGGTGCCGCCGGTACCCACGCCGGCTACAAAAATATCGATCTGCCCGTCTGTATCCTGCCAAAGCTCAGGGCCGGTGGTCAGCTTATGGGCGTTGGCGTTTGCAGGATTGTCAAACTGGGCGGGGATAAAGCTGCCCGGGATCTGCTTTGCCAGCTCCTCTGCCGCTTCTACCGCGCCCTGCATACCCCTTTGGCCGGGGGTCAGCACCAACTCCGCACCGTAAGCCTTCATTAAGATCCGCCGCTCCATGCTCATGGAGTCGGGCATGACGATAATTGTTTTGTAACCACGGCCGGCGGCCACGCAGGCAAGTCCGATGCCGGTATTGCCGGAGGTAGGCTCAATGATCACGGAGCCTTCTTTCAGCAGACCCTTTTGCTCAGCGTCCTCGATCATGGCAAGAGCGACCCGGTCCTTAACGGAGCCGGCAGGATTCAGGTATTCCAGTTTTCCCAGCAAACGGGCAGACAGAGATTGGGCCGATTCGATTCCGGTTAATTCCAGTAAGGGTGTTTTACCGATCAGTTGACAGGCAGATGTGTAAATGTTAGCCATACTGTTACCTCCCTAATGTATGCAGAAATTATAGCGCTGTGGTAAGGGAACTGTCAATAGGAACATTGACTTTGGTGTGTGGGTATGATATAAAAAGGAAAAGATTGGGGGGATCACCATGACACCGATAGAACAGCAAATTGAAAACGTGGTGGACAGCATCCTGCAGGATTACGGCAACAGCCGGGATATCGACAAGCTGGAGCTTTACCGCAGACCGGATAAAGATGTAATCATTGATATTATCGATAAGCTGCGCAGAATCGTATTTCCCGGGTATTTCAAGGATAAGAATTACCGGATGTACAACGCCAAGCATAACCTTTCCATGCTGATCGAAGATGTGATGTTCAACTTGAACCGGCAGATCTCTTTGGTATACCAGAGTGCCGGTGAACCGGAGCAAAGTGCGCAGGAGCATGCACAGACCGTTTGTCTGGAATTTTTCAAAGCCATTCCGCAGGTGCGCGCCATGGTACAGACTGACTTGCAGGCGGCTTATGACGGCGACCCTGCAGCTACCGGTGTGGCAGAGATCATTTTTGCCTATCCGGGCCTGTTTGCCATTACAGTATACCGGCTTGCCCATGTGCTGTATACCCTTAATGTACCCATGCTTCCCAGAATTATGACGGAGCATGCCCACAGCGTGACCGGTATTGATATTCACCCCGGTGCCACCATCGGCAAGTATTTCTTTATTGACCATGGTACAGGTATCGTTGTGGGTGAGACCACTGTTATCGGCGATAATGTGAAGATCTATCAGGGCGTTACACTGGGCGCTCTGTCCACCAGAGGCGGCCAGAGTCTGCGAGGCAAGCGGCGGCATCCGACCATTGAGGACAATGTGACCATCTATGCCGGTGCGTCCGTTCTGGGCGGAGAAACGGTGATCGGTCGGGATTCGGTGATTGGCTCCAACGCGTTCATTACCAAATCCATCGGGCCCTATACCACAGTCAGCATCAAGAATCAGGAATTGCAATTCAAAGGACATTTATAACAAAAAGGGTCTGTTGCAAAAAATTTTGCAACAGACCCCTTTTAATAGGTTTATGGATCAGCCTTCGAAATCTGCTTCTTCAGCCTGAACAGCAGCTTCCTCTACAGCAGTTTCCTCCACAGAAGCTTCGCTGGCATCTTCACAGCAGCATGCTTCCTCGCAGCAGCATTCTTCTTCACAGCAGCATTCCTCTTCACAGCAGCACTCTTCGTCGCAGCAGCATTCGTCACCGCAGCAGCAGTTAAAGCGGCTCAGCAGGTTCTTTGCCCAGGCAACGATCTTGTCACCGTAGGTGGCCACCACATAAACGATGCCGGCTACAGCAGCCAAAGCTGCCAGAACTTTAATCACAATGTTTACGATCTTCATAATAACGCCTCCATATATTTTTATTTTCTATTCTCAGTATAACCAAATGCCGTAAAAAATGCAACAGGAAATATCACAAATACCCGTACATTCCCCGGACGCTGACTTCCCCGGCATTGACGGTTTCCGTTGTGCCGTCGGAGAAAGCCACCAAAAGACTGCCGTCGCTGTCCAAGGCCAGTGCTTTGCCGTACCGGATCTGATCTGCCCGGTGGACAGAGACATCTTTTCCCAGCGTAACGCAGTTTTTTTGATAAAATGCCATGATCTGTGATTTTTTGACGATCAAATCCTTATCCATTTGTGCCAGACGGCATATCATAGCGGCAGCCAGCACCTCCGGGGGGATGTCCTTGCCGGCGGCCATGGACAATGATGCTGCCATGGAGCGCAATTCCGGTGGGAAATGCTGCGGCTGCTGGCAGCAGTTAATACCGATGCCCACAACTGCATAGTCGGTCAGACCGGTTTGAGGATCAACGGAAAGCTCTGTCAGAATTCCTCCAAGCTTTTTTCTTTCCCAGATGAGATCGTTGATCCATTTGATGCCGGGGAGGACTCCGGTCACATCCTCCACAGCATGACACATGGCAACGGCTGCCGCACAGGTCAAATGCATGATGTCCTGAGGCTTGCATTGGGGCCGGAGGATCACGGACAGGTATACGCCCATACCGGAAGGGGATTGAAAGGTACGCCCCATACGGCCCCGGCCACCGGTTTGGTGGCCGGCAATCAGGACAGTACCGTGGGGAGCGCCCTGCCGGGTCAGAATTTTGGCTTGATTATTTGTGGAATCGGTACTTTCATACCAGTGCAGTTGGTTCCGCCAGGGGCAATCTGCAGGCAATAGTGCAAGGAGCCGGTGTTTCATATCAATCAATATCAGAGATCAGCTGCGTAGGAGGCTCGTCCAGCAACTCGGGATGGCGCAGGATACTGCGATAGTGTTTGAAGAAAGCGGCGTAATAATACCCATCCACGATTCGTTCATCCAAGGTAAATTTTACATCAATGTATTTCCTTTGGACAACGCTGCCATCCTCCTGAACCTCCAGTGTCCGGCGTTTGCAGCCGAAAGCACCAAAAACAGGAAGGTTGCCGAAATCGTACAGGTGGTGGTAGATGGGAGGAATTCCCAAGCTGCCCATGGAGGTGAAGAACAGGCTTCCGTGGAAGGGGCTCAGTTCTACCAGAAATTTGGGGAGCAGGCCAAAATAATCCAACAGCTTCAGCAGCCAAACCACGAATTTCAGCACCACACTGGGGATCAGCAGCAGATAAGAAATCAGATTATCCAGACCGGAATCCAATTCCTGAGAGGCCTTAACCTCATCAATGGCGGCATTGAGCTTACGGTAAACATCCTCGGCGGTATCCCGGCGGCTCAGATGGACCTTGATGGAGGTGTCCGGGGATTCCACGGTCATTTCTTTTTTGACAACCATACAGTATTGGATATCCTCACCACGGGAGTATACCTTCTGGCCGGAGATAAACCGGTTAAGCTGGGGATATTTGCAAAGGCCACGGACATAGGCGGCCAGAAGCACATGGGTCAGACCAAAATCAGTCAGACCTTCTCTGCGCTTTTGACGTATGTAGCGCTCCACATGGGAGATCTCAAAGGATTCTTCAAACAGGTTGGAGCAGGTATTGCGTTCTACCTGAAAATAAGCGGTGATCTGGGCCATAGGTGCCAACGTACGGACCCGGCGGCCATCGTTGCGGTCACCCCAGGTAGGGTGGTATTCGCCTGCGGGATGGACACGGATGGCAAACACCGTGAGCAGCAGGCCAAGCGTCATCAGCACATCCGGCAGCAGGTGCAGGCAACTTGCGTAATCACTGGCCAGCAGCGCGGTTCGGCTCATATAAAGCCGGGCGGCAACGGGAAATGCCAGCAGCGGCAGCAGCGTAAACACCAGTTTTTCCCGGCCGCTTGTGATCTGGGTGTAAATAATGGCAATGAAGAGCATGGCGATGATGTACAGGATCACTACCATTTTCTCAAAGCCATAGCTTCCGAAAACAAAACAGAAATAGACAGCGTACATCCATACGGGAATAGCAGTCTTATAGAATTGTTCTTTGCCGTTCAGAAGAGCGATGAGCGCATACAGCAGAGCTGCTGTGATCGGCAATACGATTTGGCTCCACGTGTCGGCCCCTTTCACACCGACAAAAAGGATGCGGGCCACTGCCGAGCATACCATGCAAAGCGCCATCAGCCATGTCAGCGCGTTTTTCCGGCTGACATAAAAATGTGTTTTCTTTTCCATAACAATGCCATTATAACAACAAACGACACATTTGGCAACAAAAAACAATCTTTCCATTGCGGGAAATGCACAATTTAAAAGCAAGCATCATTGCTTTTTGTACCTGGCTGTATTAAAATAGATCCGAAACCGGAAAGGAGGCTGCTATGGAAGCAAGTCAAAGAAAATGGAAATGTGTCAGCGGCAGCGTATTAAAGCTGATCGCCATGCTTACTATGCTGATCGACCATGTGACCCTTTTCTGTCTGGCAGAGCATGCGGATATTCTGAAGCCCCTGTTTACTGTGGGTACAACGCAGGTCAGCATATATTATCTCCTGCGCAGCGTGGGACGTGTGACTTTTCCGCTGTACTGTTTTTTGCTGACAGAGGGCTTTATCCATACTGCAAACCGCAGGCGTTACGGCATCAATCTGCTGGTGTTTGCTGTGATTTCTGAACTTCCGTGGAATTTTGTACATACAGGCACATGGATGTACGATACCCAGAATGTGTTTTTTACATTGTTTTTCGGCTACTGCGCCCTATGCATGATTGAACTGATGAACAAGCGTCCTGCGGTTTGTTCTGTTGGAATTTTGCTGCTGTTTGTGGTGGCCTATTTCTTTAATGCGGATTACGGATATATAGGGGTGGCGGTGATCGTTGCCATGTATGTGCTGCGTAGTCAATGTGTTGTCCGGGCGGTGATGTGTACCTGTCTGTTCAGTGCCCGGTGGCGGGCAGGTCTGGCCTTTGTTCCCATTGCCATGTATAACGGGAAAAGAGGTTTTATCAAAGGAAATCTGGGGAAATACATTTGCTATGCCTTCTATCCGCTGCATTTGCTGATCTTGGGACTTTTGCGTGTAATATAAGAAAAGACGCTGCCGGGCAGCGTCTTTTTACATAATTATAGTTTTGCTTTTACAGCGGAAATATATTCCGGAGCTGTGCCGCAGCAGCCGCCCAGCAAGGTAGCGCCCATGGCGGCGCAGTCTGCCATGATCTGGGAGAATTCCTCCGGTTCCATGGGGTAATGGGCAAGCTGATCCTCTCCGATCACCGGATTGCCGGCGTTGGGCTTGCAGACCAGCGGGCCTTTGGCATACCGGCGCAGCTTGCTCACAAGGGAGGCGGTCAGCATATCCGCAGCCACGCAGTTAAAGCCCACGGCGGCGGCACCGGCATTCTCCAGCTCCCGCAGAACAGGGCCTGCGTCCATACCGGAGAACAGAGAGCCGTCAGACTGCATGGTGAAGGTATACATGGATGCACCTGCGCCCTCCAGTTCAGCGGCGGTCAGAATGGCCTCTGCTTCCTGCGGATACAGCAGCGTTTCCGCAGCTAAAAGATCCGCACCACCATCCATAAGACCACGAATTTGGCGACGGTAGTTTTCTACCAGAAGATCAAATTTGGCTTCATCCCAACTGTCCGTAAATGTGGCAAGGGTGGTAAGATTGCCCGCAACCAGAGCGCCGGACGCGGCGCTGCGGGTCAGACTGACCAGATGGGCGTTGATAGCCTCTGTTTGCCTGCCAAGGCCTACCCGTTCCAATGCGATGGGTTGCGCTTGGAAAGTGGGGGCGTACAGAATTTGAGAACCGGCCTGCACATAGCGGCGCTGCAGGGCTACCAGCTTGTCGGGATTTGCAAGGATCCATTCTTCGCTGCAGCAGCCCCGGGGCATGCCGGCTTTTTGCAGGTTGGAGCCGGTAGCGCCGTCCAGAAAACGCAGGCCGTTTCGGATTTTTTCGTGTAGCTGATCTTTTGTAAGCATAGGCTGTACCTCATAATATTGCAGGTAAATTTCAGTTTGTCGTACAGCCCAAGCCTCCCCTTGAGGGGAGGTGCCCCGAAGGGGCGGAAGGGTGAAACACCGATAATTGCAAGGATTTTCACCCCTCAGTCGCCTGCGGCGACAGCTCCCCTCAAGGGGAGCCTTGAGCGCAATAAATACAAATTCACATATTCTATGTGGGTATTATAATCCAAACTGGGAATGATTGCAACAATGATTGACGAATGAAAGGGAATCTGCTAAACTGAAATAAATTTCTAAAAGGAGAATGTATATGAAAAAGACTGTTTTACGGGAATATGCCCGCCTGATCGTCCGCTGCGGTGCCAATGTGCAAAAGGGGCAGGATGTTTTGATCCGTGCGGATCTGGATCAGCCGGAGTTCGTAAAAATGGTGGTAGAGGAAGCCTACAAGCTGGGTGCCAAGGAAGTTACCGTGGATTGGGATTACCAGCCTCTGCAGAAGATCCACACCCGCTATAAGTCTGTCAAGACTATGGGCACGGTCAAAGAGTGGGAGAAGGCCCGTCAGCAGCACTACTGCGATACGCTGCCCTGCCGGATCTATCTGATGAGTGAAGATCCCGACGGCCTGAAGGGCGTTAACATGAAGAAAATGGCCAAAGCACGGCAGCTTTCCTACCCGATTCTGAAGCCCTACATGGATCAGCGGGAGAATAAGCAGCAGTGGTGCATTGCCGCAGTGCCCGGCGTGGCATGGGCAAAGAAGGTGTTCCCAGGCCTGCCCAAGACCAGAGCCATGGAAAAGCTGTGGGAGGCAATTCTCTATACCTCCCGGGTGAATGAAGACCCAGTGAAGGCATGGGAAGAACACAACGCCGATCTGGCAAGCCGCTGCGACTATCTGAACAGCCTTGGTATCGAGAGCCTCCACTACACCGCCGACAACGGCACCGATCTGACGGTAGGCATGATCGAGGAAGGCTGCTTCCGGGGCGGCGCGGATACCAGCCTGCTGGGTATTTCCTTTAACCCCAATATTCCCACTGAGGAGTGCTTCATCTCTCCCAAGCGGGGCAAGGCAGAGGGTATCGTCTATGCCACCAAGCCGCTCAGCTATCAGGGCCAGCTGATCGAAAACTTTTATATGCGCTTTGAAGACGGCAAGGTGGTAGAGGCCAAGGCGGAAAAGGGTGAAGCGCTGCTGAATACGCTGATCGCCATGGACGAAGGCGCTGCCTATCTGGGTGAATGTGCGCTGGTACCGGAGAAAAGTCCCATTGCCGAAAGCGGCCTGCTGTTCTACAACACCCTGTTTGACGAAAATGCCGCTTGCCATCTGGCCATCGGCATGGGCTATGCGGATACGATCAGAGATTTTCAGGATAAGACTTTGGATGAATGCCGGGCACTAGGAATCAACGATTCCATGATCCATGAGGACTTTATGATCGGCTGCGCTACCATGAATATTGACGGAAAAACAAAAGATGGCAAGGTAATTCCCATCTTCCGCAACGGAAACTGGGCTTTCTGAGGGATTATTTAAAAAAATACGAAAAAAATGCTTGCAATCTGCAACTACCTGTGTTATGATATCCGGGCGATTAATGATTGCTAGGGCTATTGCGCCCTTTTAACTTACGAGAAAGAGGTGAACAACATGAGAGAAGGTATCCACCCCAATTACGAACAGACCACCATTCGCTGTGCCTGTGGCAACGTCTTTACGACCGGTTCCACCAAGAAGGACATCCGCGTTGAAATCTGCTCCAAGTGCCACCCTTTCTATACCGGCAAGCAGAAGCTGGTTGACACCGGTGGACGTGTTGATCG
>JAZNPV010000064.1:0-4019 GCA_045589835.1 Faecousia sp. | reverse complement strand
AATAACCATTTCGGTGATTTACGGGTCAAGAAGAATGCAGTCAACGGCAGCGCCCAGGGCTGGAACTTCCAGATTCTGGATGCCAATAAGACGGTAATCGCAACGATCACCACGGGCAGTGATGGCTACGCGACTTCCGGTCTCCTGGAAGAGGGCACCTACTATGTCCGCGAGGTCCATGACAAGGATGAGACCTACTGGACCTACGATGTTACGGTTGAAAAGCAGGTCACTGTCACTGCCGGCAGTCAGGCTCAGGTGGAATACACCAATGAGCAGTTTGGCCGGATTCGGTTCTGCAAGACGACCAACACCGGTTCCGATCTGGCAGGCTGGACGTTCCGCCTGACCGATTCTGACGGGAATGTGGTAGGTGAGTACACTACAGATTCTTCCGGTTATGCAACCACCGGAAAGCTGAAACCGGGCCGTTATACCGTTGTGGAACTGGAGACGGAGGACAATTACTGGGTCGTGGAGCTGGGCTTCCACCCGGTTACCGTCGTTGCAGGTAAAACCGTAGACGACGAATGGTTCAATAAGCTTCAGGGCAAGGGTATCTTCCATAAGACAACCAACACTGGTGAAAGCCTGGAAGGCTGGAAGATCACCGTCTACAGTGACGAAGCCTGCACCGATGCAATTGCAACGGTTACTACCGATGAAACTGGCAGCACTGCTCTGTATTTGGACGAAGGTACTTATTATGCGAAAGAAACCGGTGATGAAAACGGAAGATTTGAAAATGAGTACTGGCTGGTCGATACCACCGTACAGAAATTCCAGGTCAAAGTCCATGAGGATACGGAAGTTTACTTCTCCAATAAGCATCTGGGTAAGATCGATATCGTGAAGACCATGGAGACAGATGGTCCTTTGGGCGGCTGGCAGTTTAAGATTACAGACTGTGATGGAAATGAGATCGACGGCTCTCCCTTTACCAGCGCCGACGATGGCACAATTGTGACCGGGAATATCGAGCCTGGTGAGTACATCGTTGAAGAACTGATTCCTGAGGATAGTCCCTATTGCTGCATTTCTGAGAATCCTCAGAAGGTCACTGTCAAGGGCGGCGAGATCGCCAAGGTCAGCTTTACCAACGCGCTGCGTTCTGCGAAGATCACCATTCATAAGGTGGACACCACCGGCAAATCTCTTGCTGGCGCTGTGTTCCTGCTGGAATGGTCCGACGATGGAGAGTACTGGATCCCGGTTGTCCGTTCTACATCTGAACATGTGAAGGCGGGCACCTGCACCAGCCACAATATCGTCGATGGAAAACTGACTTCCGGTGAAGATGGCCTGGTTGTCTTTGACGGCCTCTATCCCAGCAGCTACTACCGGATCACAGAGGTATCTGCACCGGAAGGCTTCCAGCTGCTGGAGAAGCCTGCTTTTGAAGGCAAAATCTCTCAGGACAATGCCAACCTGGAAATCAGCATGACGGTCGTAAATGCCCGTATTTTTACACTGCCCCAGACCGGTTCCCGGTCTCTGATCATGACCGGCGTGTCTTTGGGCATAGCTTGTGCCCTTTGTGCAGCACTGCTGATTTTCAATAAGCGCAAATATAAGTAAGAGGTAAGTGAATATGAAAACCGTCTACAAGGCCAGGGATCGTCCCTGGCTTTTCTATTTCCAATGTGTTCGAACATCAACTCTAAAAAATCTATTTTGAAAGGAACATACAATCCTATGAAAACCATGAACAAAATCTTCTCTCTGTGTCTGGCCCTGATGATGGTCGTTTCCTGCATTCCTTCCGTGTATGCAGCTGACCACGAAGTAAGCATTCCTCCCACCGATCCTGCGCTGATCGATACCTCCGCATCCGGCTCTCTGACCCTGTACAAATATGACCTCACCAACGCCGAAAAGGATGGTGTTTGGGACTCTTCCTATGTGTCCACCGGTGTCTATGACCAGTCTGTCAACGATACCCTGGGCGGCAACCGCCATGGCGACAATGATAACCAGTCTGACCTGGGTAACGGCGAGGCATCCTTTGGCTACGCAGTCAAGGGCGTTGAGTTTACCTACCTGAAGGTCGCCGACATCGTCCAGTTTACTGAATCCACCAATGATGGCCAGACCTACGACCATGTTGAGGTTCTGTACGGCATCGACAAGATTACCGGCGCAGATCTGCTGAAGGCCATTGGCCTGGATGCAGGTGCAAAGCGCTATGAGAATGCCGACAAGACCGACAAGCTGGATTCCAGCTGCTATTACTATCAGTCTGATGTCCTGATCGATGCCCTGGCAGCCAGCCTGGAATCCAACGCAACAACCGTAAAGAATGCACTGGAAGCCTATGTGGCAGCCAATGGCGGCACCGCAATGCCTCTGACTGATGCATATGGTAAGACCGATGCATTAGGCCTGGACCTGGGTCTTTATATCGTACTTGAGACTTCCGTGCCTGAAATGGTCACTGTGACTTGCAATCCCTTCTTCGTCAGCCTGCCCATGACCTCCGTCAATGGCAACAATGCAACTGATGGCGGCACCCGCTGGATCTATGATGTGACCCTGTATCCCAAGAACCTGACCGGTATCCCCAGCCTGGAGAAGACCCTGCGCGAAAATGTCAACGACACCGGCAAGAATGATGGCACCAAGAACGACATTACCGATGGCTATGCCCATACCGGCACCGCTTCCGATGGCGACATCGTCGACTACCAGATCATTTCCACTCTGCCTTCCATCACCTCTGAAGCTACCTATCTGAGCGCATATACCTTCGTTGATACTCTGTCCAAGGGCATCACCTACAACAAGAACGATGTGATTCTGGAGTTCTTCTCCGACGCTGACTGCACCAAGCTGATCACCACCTGGGATGAGGCTGATGGCAAGTTCTCTGTTACCTACAATACCACTTCCGCAAATGAGTCTGTCATGACCATCGAGATGACCTCCCAGGGCCTGACTGAGATCAACACCTCCAAGGCTGTTTACACCGAAGCAGGCATGGTAAACTCCGGCTACTCCGACTGCACCGTCCGCATTACCTATGCTGCAACCATGAACTCCGATGCCTCCGTTGTCTACGGTGATGACGGCAACCCCAATGAAGTTGTTCTGCTGTGGAAGCGTACCTCTCAGGACTACTACGACACCCTGGTCGACGATGCTCACCTGTACGTTTACGGTCTGGAGCTGACCAAGCTGTTCTCTGACGGCAAGGGCGACTTCGAAAATGTCAAGTTCATCATGAAGAACGCAACCGACGGCTACTTTATCAAGGCCGAGCTGAACGAGGAAGAGGGCATCTACTATGTGGTCGACCATGTTGCCACCGAGGAAGAAGCAACTCTGTTCGTTCCCGTTGATTCCAACAATCAGACCGGTAAGGTCATCGTCAAGGGCCTGGAAGATGACAAGTATATCATCACCGAAAAGGCTACCGACGATGGCTACACCCTGCTGAAGGACAGCATCGAGGTTATCATCTCCCAGACTGAGTCCACTGAGCTGTGCGACATTTATGTCTCCGATCTGCTGGGCCTGATCCAGAACGATCCCCGTTATGCCCAGATCATTAACGACACCGGCAGCCTTCAGAACATGCCCCAGACTCATCTGGAGCACAAGCTGCTGACCGCATCCGCTACTGTTGATGCAAATAATGTCAATATGCTGGAAGACGATGGTTCCGTCAATGCCGTCGCTCCTCTGAGTGTTGTGAACACCCGCGGCTTTGATCTGCCCCAGACCGGCGATCATGGTACCTGGATGTTCAGCGTGATCGGCATCATCATGATGGCAGGCGCTGCTGTTGTAATCCTTGCCGTTTCCCGCAAGAAGAGCCGTAAGTAAGTCACCACAGGCCCCGGGTGCATGCCCGGGGCCATCCGGAAAGGAGGAAGCGTTACGAATAAAAAAGCATGGACCATTGCAGGAGCCGTACTGATGTTTCTGCTTGCTCTGGGAATAACGCTGTATCCGCCCATCAGTACCTGGTATAACGAACGGCATCAATCTGAGATCCATACCCAGTATATGGAAGTGGT
>JAZNPV010000063.1:0-2682 GCA_045589835.1 Faecousia sp. | reverse complement strand
CATTTTCTCCGCCCGGTGGATACCCTGAAATCTGATGCCTTTATCAGCGCTGACCGCAAGGCATACTTTGCTGAGCTGATCGTGGATGCGGTTGCTCAAAGAATTGAAGAACGGGAAGCATTGAAAGCCGTCTGCGAGAATGCCGGGATGACGGAGAGGGAAAGTCAAAGCCAGTTTGACCCCTGGGGCGGCACCAGCCGGGCACTGTGCGAAACAGGCCGAATCTGCCACAAGGTGCAGGAAAAGAAAGCCTATCAGCTTTGCCCCGCCTTTGAACCCATGGCAGAGAATAAAGCCCGGATTGAACTGGCACGGCGGTTTTTCACCCACTTCGGCCCCGCCACCGTCAAGGATGCCGCCTACTTCTTTGGTACCACCCAAACCAAGGTCAAGTCCTGGCTGAAGCAGCTCCCTGTTGCGGAAACCTCGTTGGATGGCAAGTCCTATTTCTACATCAACAACGGTCTGCTCTCTTGCAAGCTACCCGCTTGTCTGTTCCTTTCTGGCTTTGATCAACTGATGCTTGGCTATGAGAAAACAGAAAGCCTGTTCCTTCCCAAGGAGCATATGCGCGAGATCTTCAATCTCGCCGGAATCGTCCGTCCTGTCATTCTTGTGAACGGAGCTGTAGTCGGCTGGTGGAATTTTAAAAACCGCAAGTTAAAGATCACGCTGTTCTCTCCCGCTGATCAAGTGCTGATCTCCGATACTGCCACCGAGCTGTGGAGCGATTTGAAACAAATTGAATACATATAATCAACAGGCCCAGGAGCACACGCTCCTGGGTCTATTAACATATGTAGTTGCTTACCGGCAAAGAAACTCCAGTACCACCTGGTTGAAGTCCTTGGCTTCCTCATACAGGCCGTGCCCCCATTGTTCGTACATCCGAAGCTCGGCTCCAGGGATTTTTGCGGCAATTTCTCTAGATGCATTGCCGCCCAGGGAGAGGTCTTTTTCTCCGCCGATGACCAGGGTTGGTGCCTGGATTCGGGGCAGGTTTTCGTAGGCGTTGTGGGACAGGCAGGCATCTGCCTGAACGAAGAATCGGTCATAGGATTTTGGCTTTGTCAGCTTGCCCATGACCGGCACCAGCCATTTGTTCTTTCGGTAGTAGTCCTCGGAATAGATTCGCCGGACGTTGCTGTCCATCAGTGTGGTATGGTCTCCCCGCTTAGCGCAGGACACCCACTCGTCAATAGATTCTGTCAAGATTGGATTGAGCCTTGACGAGGTGACAGTCAGAATCAATTTCCCCACTTTACCGGGATAGTCGATGGCAAAGTACTGGGCGATCATACCACCCATGGAAACTCCAAAAATATCCGCTTTTGAGATTCCCAGCTGCTCCATGGCTTCCGCCTGATCCCGAGCCATATCACGGGTGGTGTAACCCTCGGGCAGCGCATTCTTTCGGCCGAAAGCATAGACCGTGAAATTCTTGGCAAACTCCCGGTACATGAATGCCATGGGCAACGCCGTGCCCTTCATGGAACGGAGACCATCTCCCAGCCCCGGCAGCATTACAAGGATCCGTTCACCGCTGCCGAAACGGATGTAGTCCATGGTCGTGCCGCCGATCTTCAACGTGCCGTTTTTCGCATTGTACAGCATGACCGTCACACCTCTCTTTACAGTGTTTTCAAATACATAATTTCATCCGCTTCCTGCTTCGGGGGCAGAAACGCACCGATCCGCCGGTAGCCCAGCTTCTCATAGAAATACTTTGCCGTTTCGTCCTCTTGCGTAGAAAGCATAACATAGTCGTATTTCATCCTTCGCATGACAGATTCCCAATGCTCCATCATCTGCCTTCCAAAGCCTTTCCCCCGGTAATCCTCGTCAATGTACAGCAAATCTAGAAACGGAATGGACTGCCAAAACAAGCTATATCGCAAAACACCGACGATCTTCTTTTCATCGCATAGAACATATACAAGCTGATTCCAAATGCATTCACCCACCTTGTTATGGTGGATGTGGTTGTCATACTTTATGATTTTCTGCTTATCTTTACTGTCTGCCAATCTGATTTCCATTATTCCACCTCATAGGGCCAGTCAATGATCCCGCCGAATTCTTTGATATTGGTATAGCCCAGTTCCACCAAGGCTTCCGCCGCGATCTTACTGCGCCGACCGCTGCGGCAGTAGACGAGGATTAACTGATCCTTGTCCGTCAGCACATCCTCCGCCTTTTCTGCGATTTCCTCATGGGAAATCACGATAGCACCGGGGATGTGTCCCTGGTCGTATTCTTCCTGCGTCCGCACATCAAGGATGATATAGTCTTCCTCGGTGTCCATGATCTGCTTTGCTTCCTCCGCAGTGATATTCACATGCATCGTCCCCTGGTCATTTTCTTTATCTTGCCCACAGGCGGTCAGAAGCATCACCGCCAGAAGGAGAAAAACTAGTTTCTTCATCGTGTTACCCCTTCACATACCGCACTTCCAAGGCACCGTCAAACTCGCTTACACGCTCGGTACCATCCCAATGGAAGCCATGCTTTTCATAGAAGCGGCGCGCCCGCTTGTTCTCCTTGAAAGCCCACAGGAAAACAGGCTGATTGCCGATCTGATTTAGGGCTTCCTCCAACATGGCATGTCCCAAGCCTGTACCCCAGCTTTCCGGCAAGGAATGAACGGCAACGATTTCTGCTGAATCCTGCACTTTTTGCCAG
>JAZNPV010000062.1:0-2211 GCA_045589835.1 Faecousia sp. | reverse complement strand
GGCATTTGTGGTGCAGAGGCCACGATCCGATTGGATGCCCGCTTTGCTTTCAGATCCGCCTTGGCGGTTGTGATCTGCTGATTACGAACCGCATCGTGTGGCATGGGAACAGCCCCATCGGGATGAACCCTGCGGGGCTGCTGTACTTGGGGGATACTTTCTGAACCGGTGTAGTTCTGCACCGACTGGTGAGAATCGGGGGCATTTGAGGGTGGTTGAGGACTATCCTGTTTCTGAGTCGTATGAGATTTCTGAGATTGCCGCTGGGCGAACTTCTGCCGTGCGCCATGGATAATCTTCTGGCCCTGCACATCTACCTGATGCACCACTTCATGAGTAACGGTGGAAACGGCATCCGTCATCTGATCAGCGGCGTACTCTTCCGTATTACTTTCCGAAGAATAGACGCTGTGTTCTGCCTTTTTCTTGGTCTGAATATAAGCATCCTTCATGCGCTGGCCTGCCATAGCAGTACGGTCCACAGTCTTTATGGTTCCAGCAACAACATCCCTGGTCTTAATATCAGGCATAGTTATCTACCTGCCCTTTGGCAAATACACCCTCACCGGGTTTGGTGGTGATCAGCTTGTACAGCTCCGTATCGCAGGGGAATCTGTTTACAAAGGGAACAAGGGCATTGCCATAACGCATGAGGCCGCAGCCTGCATCTGAGCCGTTCACATAGCTCATCTGCTCCGGGGAAATATTCAGCAGTTTGGAAAGACGTTCCTGGTCGGATTCGGCCTGATTCAGCATGACCACAAATTCAGAGTTGGAGACCATGGTGCTGGCCTGAATAGAGTCCAGCATATACTCCACATTCTGCGTGATTGCGCAGGGTGCAGCATTTCTCTTACGGAACTGACGCCATGCAGAAGTAAAGAAGTTTCCGCTGTACTCATTCTCATAGGCAATATGAAATTCGTCCACGATAATGTGGGTTTTCTTTCCTCGTGCAGAATTGTAATTGACCCGGTTGATCATGGCATCGGTGATAGTAACGAATCCCGGCTGTTTCAGTTCCTCGCCCAGATCATGAATGTCATAAGACTGGATGCGGTTTTTGGTGTCCACATTGGTTTCATGGGCGAAGATGTTCAAAGAACCAGAGGTATACAGTTCCATGGTAAGAGCCAGATCCCGTGCTTCTGGCTCTGGCTGCTCCAATAACTTTTCTCGCAGGGTACAAAGGGTTGCCACTTTGCCTGTCCGTTTCTGCTCCTGCAGGGTCAATGCCACACACCGGTCAATGATGGATTTATGGTGCGCCCGGATTCCATCGGGGTCGATCTGTTTCAGCAGGGACATAATGAACTGGGATTTGAAAGCAACGGGACTTCCCTCTCCGTATCCTTCCTCCATCGCCATGGCATTGAGCCAATCGGAGCCACCAACAGCGAAGCGCATAACCGCACCGCCCAGAGCATTGACCAGCGGTGTGTACTCGCCCTCCGGGTCCAGAATGATGATGGCATCATCGGTGGACAGCGCAATGGCAATAATCAGCAGCTTTGCAAAGAAGGACTTACCGGAGCCGGGAATGCCGAGCAGCATCATGGACTGGTTCAGCAGATTATTCATGTTGCAAAGAATCAGGTTGTGGGAAATGGCATTTTCACCGAAATAGATGCCGCCCGGTTCCTGGATTTCCTGTACCTTAAAGGGCATAAATACCGCAAGGCTTTCTGTGGTCAGGGTGCGGAAGGTATCAATCTTCCGGGTGCCGATGGGAAGTGCTGTGTTTAATCCATCCATCTGCTGATACCGCAGCACCGCCATCTGGCCCATATGGTCTGCTGCTACCTTCAGCAACGCATCGGTATCCGCAGCCAATTCAGCCTTGCTGTCTGCAAGGTGAACGATGGTCAGCACAGACAGAAGCATCCGCTGGTCACGGGATGTCAAATCGGTCATATATTCCTTGGTCTCCCGCCGCTGCTGCTCCATGTCATAGGGAACGATAGCAGAGAAATTGTTGTTGGCATTCTGCCTGCGCTGCCAGTTGGTGATGTTGGTTTCCACACCCAGCATCTTTCGCTCCACTTCCCGAACCGCTTCATCGGTGGCAACGGGGATAATGTCGATGGACAGCATCATGCTCCGGCTCTGGTCTGTCAGCTTTGTTACAAGCTGATCGGAAATGAAAGAAGCATAGTCCTTCAGATAGATCACACGAGCATATTTGTCACCGAGCTTCAGATAATCACTGTG
>JAZNPV010000061.1:0-3793 GCA_045589835.1 Faecousia sp. | reverse complement strand
CGGGGTGCAGATCCTGCTGGCCTGCGGCGTGAATATCAAGCGCAATCCCCTCTGCGGCAGAAATATGGAATACTTTTCTGAAGATCCTCTCCTCTCCGGCGAGATGGGCGCAGCCTGGATGAACGGCCTGCAAAGCACAGGAGCAGGCGGCAGTTTGAAGCATTTCTGCTGCAACAACAAGGAGATCCACAGAACCGAGTATAACGCCATTGTGGACGACCGGGCCCTGCGGGAGATATACCTGAAACCCTTTGAAATCGCCGTGAAGAAGGGGAAGCCCGCCACGGTCATGACCGCCTACAATATGATGAACGGCGATTACACCGGTGAAAAGAAAAGCCTTGTCACCGATATTCTCCGGGACGAATGGGGTTTTGAGGGGCTTGTGATGTCCGACTGGAGTGCGATGAAGGACCGTGCAAAGGCCTTTGATGCAGGAGAGGATCTGGAAATGCCCCACTCCGGTGATAAGCATATTGCATCTGTGATGGCTGCGGTCAAGGAAGGGCGGCTCGTGGAGGAGAAGATCGATGAATGCTGCACTCGGATTCTTCGGCTGATCGACCGGTTTTACGGCATCGAAGCACCTCAGCCGGATCTGGATGCGCATCATCTCCTTGCCAGAACCGAGGCGGAGGAAAGCGCGGTGCTGCTGCAAAATGACGGCAATATTCTGCCGCTGAAACAAGGCCAGAAGATTTGTATCATCGGAGATTTTGCCAGGAAGCACCCCGTGGGCGGCGGTGGTTCCAGTACAGTTACCCCTTACAAATGCGAATCCTTCTGTGACGGTATGGATAAGGAAGGAATTCCCTATACATGGCATTCCGGTTTTGATGGAAAACCCGCCGACGGAAAGCTTGCGACAGAGGCTTTGGAATCCGCAAAGGGCAGCGATGTGACGGTGGTGCTGGTGGGCTCAGCCAACGGACAGGAGTCCGAAGGCTTTGACCGCTGCCACATGAAGCTGCCACCCTATCACCTGAAGCTGATTGATGCGATGACCGAAAAAACGGACAATTTGGTGGTGGTCCTGACCTCCGGTGCACCGGTGGAGCTGCCCTTTGCGCAGAAGGTAAAAGCCATTCTCCTCCTCGGCCTTTCCGGTCAGGCCGGCGGTGCAGCCTGTGCTCGGGTAATCACCGGAAAGGTCAATCCCAGCGGCAAGCTGACGGAAAGCTGGCCCATCCGCTATGAAGACGTACCCTGTACCAAGAGCTTCCAGGAGGACTTCTTTGAGATGCCCTACCGGGAGAGCATCTTTGTTGGGTATCGCTATTACCAGACAGCAGGCAAGCCGGTTCGCTATCCCTTTGGGCACGGGCTGTCCTACACGAATTTCCGGTACTCCGATCTTGCTGTTGCGGAGCAGGAGAATACGCTGGATATTTCCGTAACGGTAACCAACATCGGAAGCAGGGACGGCAAAGAGGTGGTGCAGCTGTACATCGGAAAGCCCCGCACTGCCATTCCCAACGCAAAGCGCGAATTGGTAGACTTTGAAAAGATATTTATTCCCGCAGGTGAATGCCGACAGGTTCATTTCTCCGTTTCCAAGGATGCGCTGCGTGTCTTCTTTACAAAGGAGCAGCGCTGGGCATTGGAAACAGGCACCTATGTGATCGAGATCGGCGGCAGCAGCGAAATCCTTCCTTTGCAGCAAAGCCTATCTGTGTGTGGAGAAAGTCTGAAGGTCACCGCACCGCAATGGTATTTTGAACCTGACGGAGAACCGTCCGAGGATACCTTTGTCCGGCTTTTCGGAAAAGAGCGATTTGCCGGGATGCCTAAGCGCAAGGTAACCCCCAAAGGACAGTACGACCGCAGCAACTTCTTCTTTGAGCTGCAGGATGTATCCTGGCTGTGCAAAACGGTTCTCGGTGTAATGACCAAGGGAGCCGCCAGTATTCCCGGCAATGAAGGCCAGGCCATGGCACTGTTGCACACCAACCTGGATTCCCTGGCAGATGTGATGGGCAGCGGTTTCGTGGATGGTATGCTCCTCAGCGCCAACGGTCATAGTGTGAAAGGTTTTTTGAACTTCTTCAAGAAGGACAAAAATCAAAAATATAAGGTTTCCGATTTCGTGACAGAATAAAGGAGAGAGAATCATGAGAACAAAGAACCAAAGACGAAAAGAGAAGGAATTGAAAGAGATTCAAAAGCTGGAGCGGGAACTGGCCCGTCCCAGGGGAAACGGCTATCTGTGGTATCTTCTGTTTGTCATTACCGTCGTCTACATCGCCGATGAGATTACATCCACCATCGGCAATCAAATGAGCAGTGTTATTGCCCAGGATCTGTTTGCTCCGGTTTTCGGTACAGAGTTTGCGGTTGCCAGAATGGGTGCTTTTGGTGCATTTGCTCTCATCGGTACCTTCGGCAGCTTCCTGTATAAACCTCTGTCCGATAAGCACGGCAGAAAACCTTTTTTGATCATCAATACCATCGGTATGGGCGCAGCTATGATCGTGATCTCCCTGAGTTACAGTATCCCGGTTTACATTTTGGGTGCGACGATGGTCAGTTTCTTCATTCCCCATGATGTGCAGATGCTGTATCTGATGGAATCCGTCCCTGCAAAAAGAAGGGTGACCATCTATGCTGTGATCAAGGCAATCACCACGCTGTTTGTGATCCTGATTCCCATGCTTCGCAATTTGCTGATGGGTTCTGATATTTCCAGATGGCACAATGT
The DNA here is from genome assembly GCA_045589835.1 of Faecousia sp. Taxonomy (GTDB): domain Bacteria; phylum Bacillota; class Clostridia; order Oscillospirales; family Oscillospiraceae; genus Faecousia. Next base: position 1,095 of record JAZNPV010000061.1, on the reverse strand, counting down.
GTACATGGCTCTGGGGCTGTTTGCGGTGGTGATCGCGTTCATCGCCGCTGTTGGCATCCGCGAAACAGAGCCCTTCATGCGCCGCAGAATTGCTTACCTGAAGCAGTCTGACGAGGAACGCAAAAACGCGAAGAAAGACAAGTCCGGCACCGATGCCAACGGCGGTCTGAGCGCGGCCTTCCGCTACGGTATGCGCAACAAGCAGCTGCGCTGGCTGTTGATCGGCGGCGGTTTTGCCATGTGGGGCTCCCTGATGACCGGCAACTACGAAGCTGTCATGAGCCAGGGCTACATGACCGGCTTCATGGCCTCCGGCATGGATATGGAAGCAGCCCGTGTAGCGGCAGTGCCTCTGGTTACCAGCGGTCTGATGCTGTTCCCGGTGGGTCAGGCACTGCTGACCGCAATCCAGGGTCTGATCTCCGACCACTTTGGCAGAAAGCAGACCGTTGCGGTGATGGGTGGTACGGCGCTGGGCTGCTATGTGACCTTCTTCATGGGGGCAAACGCAGGCTGGAATCCCTGGCTGATCGGCTTCTTAAGCGGCTGTGCCATTGGTGCCTATTGGGGCTGTATGGATACCTGCGGCGGCATTATGTGCACCGAATCCACCCCGACCAATCTACGTGCCTCAATTATGAGTGTACAGCCCATGGTTGCGGCAGTCTGCACGGTATTTGTGGGTGTCCTTTCCGCAATCGTGACGAATATTCTTGGTGATGCATATCTGGGTCCCGTCAATATGATCATTGCCGTTCCCGGTATGCTGATCGGTATTCTCATGATCCTGTTCAAGGTGCGGGAGACCAAGGGCGTCGATCTGAACTGCGTTACCGGACATGAGGACTAAACTATGCGAAAAGAAAGTCATTTGCTCCCGTTTCTCTGGATACGGGGCGAGGATGAAGCAACACTGCGGCAGTATGTGGATGTGATCCACAAGGCGAATTGCAGTGCCTTCTGCGTGGAAAGCCGCCCCCATCCCGACTTTTGTGGGGAGCAGTGGTGGCATGATATGGATATCCTGCTGGAGGAAGCCAAAAAGCGGGATATGCAGGTCTGGATCCTGGACGACAGCCATTTTCCCACAGGCTA
>JAZNPV010000060.1:0-2686 GCA_045589835.1 Faecousia sp. | reverse complement strand
CCGCATCCTGGGAAACGCAGGAACCAATGTACTCACTCAGCGCACCGTAAATGTCCACTTCGCAGGCCACGGGAATACCACGGGACGCCAGTCGGGAGTTGACATAGCAGGGCTCGAAACCGAAGGTCTCGGGGAATGCGGGCCAGCACTTGTCCGCAAAGACAACGTACTCTCTTGCGCCCTTATGCTGCTCTGCCCAGTCAAGCAGGGTCAGCTCAAACTGAGCCATGCGCTTCAGGAGGTCGGGATAGTAGCGGCCTTCGCCCATCTCAGCTGCCATATCGGCGCAGACTTCTTCGATGCGGGGGTCATTTGCATGAGCCTTGTAGGCAACCAGCAGATCCAGTTCGGAATCCTCTTCAATCTCCACGCCCAGCTCGTACAGGCCCTTGATAGGGGCGTTGCAGGCGAAGAAGTCCTGAGGACGGGGGCCGAAGGTGATAATTTTCAGGTTCTTGACACCCAGAATGCCGCGAGCCACGGGGATGAAGTCACGGATCATATCCACGATCTCTTCAGCGGTACCCACAGGATACTCGGGGATATAGGCCTTCAGATGACGCATACCCAGATTGTAGGAACAGTTCAGCATACCGCAGTAAGCATCACCGCGTCCGTTGATCATGTCGCCATCGCCTTCTGCAGCAGCAACATACATAACGGGGCCGTCAAACTTCTGGCACAGCAGGGTCTCGGGAGTTTCGGGGCCAAAGTTGCCCAGGAACACAACCAGAGCATTGACGCCTGCGGCTTTCACGTCAGCCAGAGCAGCCAGGGCGTCCTTCTCATTTTCAACGGTCACGGGGCACTCGTAGATACCTTCGCCATAGGCCTTGACAATAGCCTCACGGCGGGAGATGGACAGGCCGATTGGGAAACAGTCACGGGATACGGCAATGATGCCAAGCTTTACTTCAGGAATGTTTTTCATAGTATGTATCTCCTTTTCAGATCAGGTTTGTGATGTCAATATTATCACCAACGAGGCCTACATACGCGCCGTCGGCGGCTTCAGCAGAATCGGGATGGGCCAACAGCCATTTATTTCTGGCCCGCAGCAGGCGGTCTTCCCAATTTTTCGGAGTAAAAACAGGCTTGTCTGTATTGGTTCCCTGAGGGAGGGCAACCAATACGCGGAAACCTTTTTCCGCTTCCGCATGGCACGGGGCATAATGAAGCGTAGTTGCGTAGCATTCCACCATCACACCGGCAGGCACCCAGAAAGCCTTGACCTTCGCAGTGTCCAGAACACCGTCGGTGATTTCATCCTGCCGCGCAAGGAGCAGGATAAAATTCTCCGTTCCTAGGTTAAACTCACTGTCCCGGTGGTATTCGAGGCAGTTCAGCTTCGCATTGTGGCCGTTACACCAACCAAGCTGAACAGGCATACCACCATAAAGATGCTCGGAAACCTCGATCATGGCAGGCAGCTCCTGCAGCGCAGGTTCCTCCGGCACATAGCCGGTACCTTCCGGCAGGGGTGTATCCTTCAGTACATTCAGAATTTCCTGAACTGTTTCCTTCATACCCTCCACAATCTGGCCGTAGGGCTTAAATTCAGGATCATAAACGGAGTAGATTTTCATGATTTCCTCCTTACTGTAGCTCTGCAAACAACTGTCTGCATGCGGGATAGATCTTTCTGAACTGTTGATATCTGGCTTCGTACTTTGCAACCAGCTCCGGTTCTGGCTTGACAACGGATGCGGTGTGGCACAGCCTGTCGCAGCAGTCTTTGACGGATTCATATTCGCCGCAAGCCACCATTGCCAGCATCGCGCCGCCCATGCCGGGTCCCTGCTCGGACACAGGAACCTCCAGCTCGCAGTTTAAGACATTGGCGAAGATCCGCTTCCACAGGTGGGATTTTGCACCGCCACCGCAGATTTTGGATGTGTTGATAGTGATACCCAAGCTACGGGCAACTTCTACAGAATCCCGGATGGCAAAGGCCACACCTTCCAGAACTGCCTGCACCATATCTGCGCGGGTGGTATCCATGGTCATGCCGATGAAGGCACCTCTTGCGTTGGTATCGTTGATGGGGCTCCGCTCGCCCATGAGATACGGCAGGAAGAACACGTGGTTCTCACCGAGTTTTTCTTCCTTAATTGCCGCTTGCTCTACACTATGATCAGAGGTGCAAAGGATATCTTCCAGCAGCCACTTGTTGCAGGAAGCAGCAGAGAGCATACATCCCATCAGATGCCAGCCGCCGTCGGCATGGGCAAAAGCATGCAAGCCATTGCTGTCATCAACTCCGAACGTCTCAGAAGAGATGAACACGGTGCCAGAAGTACCGAGACTGATATTACATCCGCCCTCGCCTACGACGCCTGTGCCTACTGCAGCTGCTGCATTATCGCCCGCACCGGCAACTACCTTTACGATTCCGGGGATACCCAGTTGCTTTGCAATATCCGGATCAACTGTACCGATGCAGTCATAGCTTTCGAAGAGCTTGGGCATCTGGGATTCGCTGACACCGCAGATTTCCAGCATCTCCTTGCTCCAACATTTATGCTGAACATCAAGCAGCAGCATACCGGAAGCGTCGGAATAGTCACAGCTATGAACACCCGTCAGGATGTAATTGATGTAATCCTTGGGGAGCATAATCTTTGCAATCTTCGCAAAATTTTCAGGTTCGTTTTCTTTCATCCAGAGAATCTTGGGGGCGGTAAAG
>JAZNPV010000059.1:0-15263 GCA_045589835.1 Faecousia sp. | reverse complement strand
TATTGGCGTCTGTTTTTTTATGGAGCGGGTGACGAGGCTCGAACTCGCTACCTCCACCTTGGCAAGGTGGCGCTCTACCGGATGAGCTACACCCGCGGAACAAGAGGTATTATAGCAGATTTTCAGAATATGTCAATACCTTTTTGAAAAATCTTCTATATTTTCTCTTGCAATTCTCCTTGGGTTTCTGTCGGTACTTCTTGTGATTCTTCCGGTACTTCAGCCTGCGTTTCTTCCGGGGGTTCTACAGGCACTTCTCCCTGTATTTCGTTCTGTGTTTGCTCCATCTCCGGAAACGCAGAATAATCCCACACATAACCGGTCATTGTTTCTGCAAGCTTCGGTTGGAATGCGCCGTTCCTACTGCTCTGCAGCAGATCCAAATGATAATAACCGTCCTCCATAATCAGCACATTCCAGTACCATGCCTCACCGGCTCGGGTACCAGATACGACCCGGCAATCCAAACCCGTTTGCCTGCACATAGCCGCATATACATTTGCAAACGCCTCGCTATCGCCTACACCGTGCCGCAAAAGGCTATAGGATGGCGTAATTGAGGTTTCTATTACGTAATCAAAGCGTTCCATCAAGAAGGAGTACAACTGTGAATACTTTTCCCATGGCTCTGCATCGCTGCTTACATATAGCCGGGCAGACAAGAAAACGCTGGAAACCTCATTGCGCATCTGCCGCAGTGTATCCCGGCTGGTCTGGTATGTAAAAGCCAGTTCCACAATCCGCTTGGTACCGGTTTCCGGATACACCGTTGCTGTCACCTGCGGCATTTCCACACATATTTGCGGGTTGCTGTCTACATAGTCCTGCACCATCTGGGTAAAATCCATATCATAAAACGTATTGACTTGCAGTACCACTCCGGCATCATATTCATCCAGTGCATCTGTAATGATATATTGGGCTTCATCCATATTTGCCGCACGTTTAATGCGCAGAATTTCAGAACGGCTGTGGTGATAAGTAATCTCCACAGCCACCGCCGGCTTGCCTGCGTTGGTACCGATCTCATAAGTAATCTCATCTACAGCGTAAGCCGCAATGGGATGGTTCTTTTTTGTTTGCGTAATGGCCCTGTCTATAAAGACTTCCATCTGCTCCGTACTGAAACCGGACAAATTGATGACCGCCTGTGTTGCAACATCCTCCACCAGCGTTTCCAAAACTGCCCGCAGACTGTTGTAAGAGTAAGCACTCAGTGTGCCCGGATCCTGAGGAATATCATCCTCAAGGTGTGGTTTTACTGAATAATGCTCGCCGTCCATCCAGAATTGGCAGCCGCACAACAGCACACACATACTCAGTAGGATAACTGCAAGGATACTGATTCGCTTCATTCCTTCACTCCTTACTTTCGCTGCGGGAATCGAATACCGATAGCCCACAGCGGTCCTTATTCGTATTTTTCTTATCTTCTTGTCTTGCACCATTGGAATTTATGCAGTATCGAAAAATCCGCCTGTGAAACACTGACCGGGCCCGACTCCCCTCCGCTTAAAGTGCATCCCGGGAATAGCGGGAAAAACCGTCTCCTAAAACCTGATGCGCTTCCTGCACGATCACAAACGCATCCGGGTCAATGTCTGCAACCAGTTGTTTCAGTTCTGCCAGCTGCTGCCTTCTTACAGCTGTCAGCACCACCTTTAACGCTTTCCCGCTGTAGGCACCCTGTCCGTGCAAAAAGGTTGCGCCCCTGAAAAGTTTTGCTCCAATCGTTTGCGCCACTTCCTCACACCGGTCACTGATAATCAGTGCCACGCGGGAATAATCGAACCGGTAAACTACCGCATCAATCACCTGTCCGCAAACAAAGATTGCAACACCGCTGTACAACGTCCGGTTAATGTCCTGAAACACCACACCGGTCAGTACTGCAACAGACATATCAAAGCAAATATTGATTACACCTATGGGCAAGCTGCGGTATTTTGACTTGATAAGCCGCACAATAATATCAGACCCCCCGGTGGAAACACCGCAGGAGAATACCGTTCCCAATCCGAAACCACAAAGCACGCCACCGTACAGTGCACCGATCAGGGGCTGGGTCTGGGGTCTGGGAAGCAAGGCCAACAGGTCGATCAATACAGCGGCGCAGACCGTGCCTACCAAAGAACCGAAGAAAAATTTCCGTCCGATCCGCATGCCTCCAAATGCAAATAGGGGCAAATTAATGAGAGATGTGACTGTACCGACTGTACCAAAACCAAGCAAATGGACAAGCGCCATAGAAAGGCCCGAGATACCGCCTGCATTCAGTCCGTTGGGTTCCAAAAACAAATTGAACCCAAGACTGAATAATGCGCAGCCAAATACCGTTTTACCAATGTCCCGTACCGTCAAGCCCGTAGCGCCCATGGAAACCTCCGTCACATATCAAAGCTGATCTGTTTTTCGGGAGCATCCTCTTCTTTTAAAAGCGCGCCTGCCGTTGGCAGATTTTTCGTGCGGTAGCGGCTGGCATTAACGATGCCGCTTTCCTCCAGCAGCACAGCACGGCTCAGCGCCGCTTTTTTCTTCAGTGACACCACGCTCACGCCGATGGTGTTTCTGGTGGTCTTGGGCAGCAGCTGGGCCGTAGAAATAATTGCCGCCCGGCCGTCGGTCGTGTAAAGCGCAACCTGTGCATCCGCATCCAGTGCCATAGCGGTTTTCAGCGGACTCTTATCCGAGAACGCGCCTGTCAGTCTGCGGCGGTTTGTTTTTGTTTCATATGCACTCAGCGGCACTTTCGCTGCCTTGCCGTTTTCATAGAAGAACAGGATAAATCCCTTATAATCACCGGGCAGCACCACTTGGACAACCGTTTCACCGGGATCCATCCCCAACTTCTGGGGCAAATAATCACCCAACTGAGAGGCTTTTCCGTCCTCAAAATCAGATAGTCTGGACTTATAGCACTGGAACTGATCCGTGAACACAAGAATCTCTGCCCTGTTATTAGTTTCCCGGGAAAATGCCAGTCTATCCCCTTCTTTGAATTTTTGCTCACCGGACATGCGCAGGCTGGCCTGTGTGATCTTCTTGAGATAGCCTTCCACGGAAACGAACAGCGTTACGGGATAATCGGGTATGTCCTCATCCACCTCTTCCTGCTCGACACTTTCCGTCTGGTAAATGATCTCGGTCTTTCTGGGCTGGCCGTATTTCTCCTCTACCTTTTTCAGTTCAGAGATAATCAGATTCTTCAGCCGGCGGCTGCTCTTTAAGGTATCCTGCAGATCCGCGATCTCTTTTTCCAGATCGTCAATAGCGCGGGTCTGCTTTAGAATGTATTCCTTGTTGATATTTCGCAGCTTGATCTCAGCAACGAAGTTGGCCTGAATTTCATCAATTCCAAAGCCGATCATCAGATTGGGGACTACTTCGCTCTCCAGCTCCGTTTCCCGGATGATGGCAATGGCTTTATCAATATCCAGCAGGATCCGCTCCAAGCCCTTTAATAAGTGCAGGCGCTCTTCCTTTTTCTGGATCTGGAAGAACAGGCGGCGCTTAACGCAGTCTGTACGCCATGCTGCCCACTCCTCCAGAATTTCCCCGATACCCATTACTCTGGGCATACCGGCAATCAGAATATTGAAGTTGCAGGCAAAACTGTCCTGCAAAGGAGTCAGCCGGAACAGCTTTTGCATCAGCTTCTCCGGGTCCACACCCCGCTTCAAATCGATGGTCAGCTTCAAACCGCCCAGATCGGTCTCATCACGCATATCTGCGATTTCTTTGATCTTACCAGTCTTAATGAGATCCGCCACCTTGTCCATGATGACCTCGCTGGCAGTGGAGTACGGAATCTCGGTAATCTCGATCAGATTACCTTCCTTTACATAGCGCCACTTCGCCCGCAGCTTAAAGCTGCCACGGCCGGTGCTGTAAATCTCCCGAGTGGCCACTTCATCGAACAGCAGCTCTGCGCCGGTGGAAAAATCCGGTCCGGGAAGTGTTTCCAGAATGTCGTGATCCGGGTCATTCATCAAAGCGATGGCCGTATCGCAGACCTCCGCCAGATTGAATGAGCAAATATTGCTGGCCATGCCGACCGCAATACCCTGATTGGCAGACACCAGTACATTGGGGAATGTGGTGGGCAGCAGGGCAGGTTCTTTCATGGTGGCATCGTAGTTGTCCACCATATCGACTGTATCGTAATCAATGTCCCGGAAAAGCTCAGCACAAATGGAATCCAGCTTAGCCTCCGTATATCGGGAAGCAGCATAGGCCATGTCCCGGGAATAGACCTTACCGAAGTTACCCTTGGAGTCCACAAAGGGATGCAGCAGCGTTTCATTGCCCCGGGCAAGACGCACCATAGTCTCATAAATCGCTGCATCACCGTGGGGATTCAGCTTCATGGTCTGGCCTACGATGTTGGCGGATTTCGTCCGGCCGCCGGTGAGCAGACCCATTTTGTACATGGTATACAGCAGCTTCCGGTGGGAGGGCTTAAAGCCGTCGATCTCCGGAATCGCACGGGAAACAATAACGGACATAGCATATGGCATGTAGTTGATCTCCAATGTTTCGGAGATCGCCTGCTCCGTGGTAGAGCCTACCAGCCCCATAATGCCGTCAGTATTGATCTTCTTGTTATTCTGTTCCGGTTCTTTCTTTTTTCGTGCCATAGCGCACCTCGCTTAAGAAATATCGGCAAGTTCCAAATACTTGGCGCCGTTTTCCGCAATGAAATTCTTACGCTCCTGCAATGCATCGCCCAGCAGGATATCAAAATAATAGGCAGTCCGCTCCGCGTCCTCCGGCATGACCTTAATTAGCCGGCGGGTCTCCGGATTCATTGTGGTCATCCACATCATTTCCGGGTCATTCTCACCAAGGCCCTTGGAGCGCTGGATCTTCACCTTCTGGCCTTCCAGTTCCTTTAGGATTTTGGTTTTCTCCGGCTCATTATAGGCAAACCAAGTCTTGTCCTTGCAGGTGATCTCAAACAAAGGAGATTCCGCGATATACACATACCCGTCCCGGATCAGCGTAGGGCAAAGCCTATAGATCATGGTAAGAATCAACGTACGGATCTGGAAACCGTCGTAATCCGCATCGGTACAGATAACCACCTTGTTCCAGCGCAGATTATCGATATCAAAGGAGGACAGTTCTTTGGCCTTCTTGCCTTGGATCTCCACACCGCAGCCCAGAACTTTCATAAGGTCGGTAATGATGGGTGAAGCGAAAATCTTGGTATAGTCCGCTTTCAGGCAGTTGAGGATCTTACCACGGACCGGCATGATACCTTGGAACTCCGCATCACGGGACAGCTTGACACTACCCAACGCGGAATCACCCTCCACGATATACAGTTCCCGCAGGTTCACATCCTTGCTGCGGCAGTCCACGAACTTCTGCACCCGGTTGGCAATGTCCACCTTGGCGCTCAGATTCTTCTTGATGTTGCTTCTGGTCTTTTCCGCTGACTCACGGGCCCGTTTGTTAATCAGAATCTGCTCAGCAGCCCGGTCTGCCTCCTGCTTGTTTTGCAAGAACCAGACCTGCAGCTTTTCTTTGAAGAAAGCGGTCATCGCTTCCTGCGTAAACTTGGAGTTAACGGATTTCTTGGTCTGATTTTCAAAGCAGCCAATGGTAGAAAAGCAGTTTGTAACGATCACAAGGCTGTCTTGAATGTCTTGGAAAATCACCTTGTTTTCGTTTTTAGTGTACTTATTGGTATCCCGCAGATATTTATCAAAAGCTGCGGTAAAGCCGGAGCGCACTGCCCGGTCGGGGCTGCCGCCGTATTCCAGCCAGGAGGAGTTGTGATAGTACTCAATGTGGTTGACCTGCTTGCTGAAGCAGAAGGACGCTGTGATCTTCAGCTTCATTTCCGGACGGTTTTCCGCATCCCGTCCCCGGCGTTCCGCTTCCCAGAAAACGGGCATGGTAAAGGCGTTATCACCTACGGTTTCTTCAATATACTGCTTGATGCCATCGGCGTAGCAGTATTCCTCTTCTTCAAATTTCTTGCCCACCTGATTACGGAACTTGAAGGTCACGCCCTTGTTGACCACCGCCTGCCGGCGCAGTACATCCCGGTAGTATTCTACAGGAATATTGATATCCGTAAAGACCTGCTTATCCGGCCGCCAATGGAACAGAGAGCCGGTCTTTTTTCTGTCGGTGGGTTCCTTCTTCAGACCGCCCTTGTTTCTACCCTTTTCAAAATGCAGATCATACCGGAATCCATCCCGGCGGATGGTAGCATCAAAGAATTCGGACGCATACTGGGTAGCGCAGGAGCCAAGGCCGTTCAGACCCAACGAGTACTCATAGTTCTCACCGTTCTCGCCGTATTTACCGCCGGCATACATTTCGCAGAATACCAGTTCCCAGTTGTAGCGCTTTTCCTTTTCATTATAATCAACGGGACAGCCGCGGCCAAAGTCGTCTACTTCCACGGAAAGGTCCTCATAGCGGGTTACGATGATGGTATCACCGTGGCCCTCTCTAGCTTCGTCGATGGCATTGGAAAGGATCTCAAAAACCGCATGCTTACAGCCTTCCAGATCGTCAGAGCCAAAGATGACCGCCGGGCGTTTGCGCACCCGGTCCTCGCCCTTCAGCATGGAAATACTGGAATTGCCGTATTGCTCCTGTACTTTTTTCGCCATTTTGTCTACCTGCCAAATCTCATAATATAACAAGTATATTATACGCATTTTGTGTAGTAAAGTCAACACATACCACAAGATATGGTAAATTTACCGGAAAATAATTCCTATACTAAGCTTGTTCTATTTTCGGATTCTTGGACATACCGTTTTTTAGAACGTTCTTGAGTTTCTGTAAGGAGGCTGGCTATGGAAAACATTTACTCTGATATTGCCAAGCGGACCGGCGGTAACATTTACATCGGTGTTGTGGGGCCGGTGCGCACCGGAAAATCAACACTTATCAAGCGGATCATGGAGCAGCTGGTCATTCCGGCCATTGATGACCCATATTGGAAAGAGCGGGCACGGGACGAACTGCCCCAGAGCGGCTCTGGAAAAACGATTATGACCAGTGAGCCGAAATTTGTGCCGGAGGAGGCAGTAGAAATCAGTCCCGACGGCACTGCCAAGCTGCGTGTACGAATGATTGACTCCGTCGGCTATATGGTGGATGGTGCTGTTGGAGCTGACGAGGACGGCGTTCCCAGAATGGTCACCACACCTTGGTATGATTATGAGATCCCCATGACTGAGGCCGCTGAACTGGGCACTAAGAAAGTCATGGAAGAACACTGCTCCATCGGCTTGGTGGTCACAACAGACGGTACGGTTACCGACATTCCCAGAAATGATTACGTCAGCGCAGAGCGCAAGGCGATCGCTGATATGAAAGCGACCGGCAAGCCGTTTCTTGTTATCATCAACTCCAAAAATCCCTCCGGTGAAGCAGCTAAGGCTGTTGCAGAAGCTATCCGGCAGGAGTTTGCACTGAAGGCTATGATCGCAGACTGTCAGTCAATGGATACAGACGCAATCCGCAGTATGCTGGCACAACTGCTATACGCCTTCCCCATGACGGAGCTGCGGGTATACCTGCCCCGCTGGATGGATGCGTTAGAATGGGATCACCCGGTAAAAGCTGCGCTCTGCCAGGCACTGCTTTGCAAAGCCCAGGAGATCGCCTCCTTAGGGCAAGCGGAAACAACCCTTGCACAGTTAAAGGATTTAGAGCAGGTACTGGATTTTTCTATCCGCAGTGTTGATCTGGGTTCCGGTACAGTCTCCTGCGCCTTGGGCTTCCCGGAATCGCTGTTTTATGAGATTCTCAGCAGCAAAGCGGGAATCAATATTCAAAGTGATGCCCAACTGCTTTCCCTGCTTACGGAACTTTCCGCCATCAAAAAAGAATACGATAAAATCTCCGATGCCCTTTCATCTGTCAAGGCTACGGGCTACGGCATCGTGATGCCCACCGCTGATGAAATGACGCTGGAAACACCCGAGGTAGTACGCAAAGGCGGTGCCTTTGGCGTTAAGCTGAAAGCCGGTGCGCCATCCATACACATGATCCGGGTGGATAACGATACCGAGATCAGCCCGATGGTAGGCGGCGAACAGCAATCACAGGACCTCATCACCTACTTATCCTCCGAAGATCCAGAGACTCTTTGGCAAAGCAATATTTTCGGTAAATCCGTTTACGCACTGATTCAGGAAGGCCTTACCTCTAAATTGGTACGGACACCGGATGATGTACGCGCAAAATTCCGCGGCAGCCTGACCCGCATCGTAAACGAAGGCGCTACGGGATTGATCTGTCTGATTCTGTAAGCATCCGCATGATTATGCAATAAAGATTTTAGCATTTTGTAGGGACACCCCTCCCGGGGTGTCCGTTTTCGTTGCGGTGCATATAGCGGACACCGCAGGAGCGGTGTCCCTACAGATAAAACCCAGCCGCCTACATCGTAGGTGGCTGGGTTCTTAGGTTTATACAGTTGCGCTTTCAAGCAAGGTAAGTGTTTTGTTATCACAGTCAATTTCATATTGCAGCCCCAAGGGGAACACACCTATGGGATATGCATGACCCACGTTCACGTTGTACAGGATTGGCAGGTCCGGTAAATTGGCCTCAAAGCCCACCACCTGCTTATACACTTCCTTGTACTTATCCAGTTTTTCTTCCGCAGCAGGCTTACCCACGATGATTCCGTTGATAACATGCAGGATGCCTTGGGCATGCAAATTCCTCAAAAGCCAACACAAAACCATTTCGGGCATGTTCACTTCACTTGTTTCAATCAGCAGCAACTTGCCTTTCCAGTCATCCAACGACGGCCACAAAGGTGTTCCCAGCAACTCCGGGAACACATCTATGCATCCCCCCAGCAGCTCTCCTCTTACTTTCCCATGGCCTTGTACGATCTCATAGCCTGTGTTGGGGTAACGGGGTGTGGATTGGTTGATATTTTCCTCTTTCCACCAAACCTTGTCTTTATCGTAGCTGCAAAAATCACTGCACGGAATCTCCAATATTTCCTGAGGGTCGAACAATGTTTTTTCCATAGCATGCTTTGTGTACTCGTTGATGGTCACATACTCAGCTATGTTATTCATCACCGACAATCCGTAGTAAGAAACCAGTCCCGCCTTGTACATCATAAAGTGGTTTGTTGTGGAATCCGAAAAGCCGGTGAATATTTTAGGATTGTTCCGCAAACTATCAAAATCTACATACGGCAAAAGTCTGATCGTATCATCGCCGCCGATCGCATTAAAGACAGCTTTGATCTCAGGATTCCTGAATGCATCCAATAAGTCCTGCGCTCTTGCTTCCGGGTGCCGGTACAGATAATCGATTCCTTTCAGCGCATTCGGCATGGCCACGACTTCAAGTCCGTATTCTTCCTCTAACCGTTTCTTGGCCAGCTTGTATTTATGAATAAATATCTTCTCACCGAGCATGCCTCTCGACAAGGAAACAATCGCAACCTTATCTCCCATGCGCAGTCTTTGGGGTTTTATCATAATCATCCCTCCAGCCATCGAAATCTATCTTCAAACGCAAGTTTATTTGACAGAATTATACCCCGGCAGTCTTAAAAAAGCAAGGTATTCTTTCCCTTGTACCACCGCCCGCTGCATATCACACCGTAGGGACACCCCCCGGGGTGTCCGTTTTCGTTACGGTGCATATAGCGGACACCGCAGGAGCGGTGTCCCTACATATTTAATACCCCCATCTTTTTTGTAAAATCCCATTTTTCCCTTTACCCACAGGGAATAATATGGTATGATTAATGAATAGACCGTTTTCAGGGGGATCACCATGAAATTACCACAGTTGAACAAGAAAAAATGGAATTATACAGCCCTTGCCTTTATTCTACCCTTTGCTGGCTTACTGCTGCTGCGGCTTATCAGCACCTTGGCCTTTAACGGCGTTTATTCCATGCTGTATTCCGACCAGTATCATCAATATTACCCCTTCTTTGTGGCATTCCGGAAAGCATTGCTGTCCGGTGACTCTCTGCTGTACAGTTGGAGTGTAGGCATGGGCATGGACTATCTGGGTTTGATCTCCTATTACCTGGCTTCCCCGCTGAATCTTCTCTGTGTCCTTGTCCCTGAGAGTCTGACTTTGGCCTATTTCTCCCTGTTAATGCCTTTGAAGCTGAGCTTTGCCGGTCTGTTTTTTGCTGTTTTTCTGAAAAAGATCTTCCGCAGAGACGATTTTTCCATTACCGTTTTCGGCTGCTTCTATGCCCTGTGCGCCTGGGCTCTCGGCTACCACTGGAATATCATGTGGCTGGATACCTTTGCCCTGCTTCCGCTGGTTATGCTGGGAATGGTTTCCCTTCTGAAAGACAAAAAGTTTGTACTGTATACTGTCACTCTGTTCCTGTCTATTTTTTCCAATTACTACATCGGCTTTTTTACATGTATATTTGTTTTTTTAACTTTCTTCTGCTATGAGATCTGCCGCTGGCAGGGTTTTGGCCGTTTCTTTGGCGATTTGCTCCGCATCGCTTTCTATTCCTCATTGGCCATCGGTATGACTGCCATTTTGTCGCTGCCGGCTTTGGCTGCACTGCAGACTACCCACTCCAGCGTTAATACATTCCCCAAGGAATTCCGTCTCAATATTACCGACCAGCACACCTGGCAGGGTCTGCTGGATGCCATGCGTCAGGTAGCCGGCAATATGAATGGCGGTCTGGAGCCTAATTTTAAGTCCGGTCTGCCCAACATTTACTGCGGCATTATCATGAATATTCTGGCATTTCTCTTTCTGACCTGTAAGCAGGTCAAATTAAGAGACAAGATCTGCTCCGTATTACTGCTGCTGTTCTTTAATGCCAGCTTTGTGATCCGCCAGCTGGACTATATCTGGCATGGTTTCCACTTTACCAATATGATCCCTTACCGGTTCAGCTTTTTGTACAGCTTTGTGGTGCTGTATATGGCATACCGGGCTTGGATCCTGCGCCGAAGCTTCCGCATTTGGCAGATTATTACCACGGGGGTGCTTGCAGTAGGTCTGATGCTTTGCAGTAATGATTTCTACGACTTTTTTAAGCTTCTGTCCGGTGAAGTAGCCCTTCAGTCCTGGGATACCGGTGATGCTGTTATCAGCAATCTGCAGACCATTGCCACCCACAGCACTTATATCGCATACAACACGCTGTTTCTTGCTGCCTATCTTGCCACATTATTCTATGCCCACAAGCGCAAGCCAGTTCCTGCAAAGTTAACTAAAAAGAAAAAAATTACGCTGTTGGCTGACTGGCGTGGTCGCCGGCAGATGGGTGCCACCGTGCTGATCGGCATTATGCTGGCAGAGTTGGTTCTGAATGTAACAAATTTTGGTGCCTGGTTCCCCGGAACGAATATTTCAAACTATCCCCATGGAACCCAAGACGCTGAACGGGCCATTCGCTATATGCAGGAACGGGAAGAAGATACCCTTTTCTATCGGGCGGAAATGACACACACCCAAACATTGAATGACGGTGCGCTGAACGGCTATAACGGCATCAGTACCTTCACCAGTTCTGCAAATGTCAGCGTTACCAAGTTCATGCAGGCGCTTGGCTACAGCGCAAAAAACACCTACAACCGTTACAGTTTCGAAGAAAGCTCCCCTGTGGCCAATCTGTTCCTGAATTTAAAGTATATGATTGAACGGGAGGGCCGGATCAAAGATAATCCCTACTTTGATGAAGCACATCACTTTAATAAAGTCTATCTGTTGGAAAACAACGCCTATCTGCCACTGGGCTTTATGGCCGATTCCGAACTTTTAAATATAGATTTTTCGGAGGGTGGAAACCGCTTTACCTTCCAGAACAAGCTGATGCGGGCGGCCACCGGTATCAATTTGGATGTATGGTCGCTTCTGTCCGGCAAAAATCTGGTGATCAGCGAGACAAATGCAACTCTGTCCTCCCGCACGCAGGCAGGTTACTGCGTTTATACAACACAGGCAACCACTGGCTCTGTTGTTTACACATATACCGCTGATCGGGAGGGTTTCCTTTGCATCTATCTGGAACTGTCCAAAAAGAACAATTTCTCCATCTGGCGCAACGGAAAGGAGCTATACAGCGAGACTTACAGTTTGCCCCAGATGCTGTCTGTCAGCAATCTTTATCCCGGTGATGTGGTAGAGGTGAAGCTGTCCTGCAACAGAAACGAAAAAGGAACCATCAATATTTCCGCGGCGCTGCTTAACGAAGACCTGTTCCGTCAGTGTTATGATGTGTTAGCCGCTTCAACACTGGAGCTGACAACATTTAAAAACACATTGGTGGAAGGAAAAGTCAACTGCGAAAAAGACGGTGTTTTGTACACCTCCATCCCGCAGGACGGAAACTGGACTGTCACGGTTGATGGCCAGCCTGCGCAGACCGAGCTGATCGGCGGTGCCATGACCGGCGTGCTTCTGACAGAAGGAACCCATACTGTCAGCTTCACTTACCGAAACGCAGCATTCTCTGTTGGCTGGAAAGTCACGCTTGCCTGCCTAATTGTTTTTCTGGGCTGTTATCTGTTTATTTACCAACCAAGCTTCAAAAAAGCAAAAGGAAAATATGAAAAATAAATCTCGTATTTAAACTCTGAAGTGACCCCAAAAAGTTAGACAAATATTTCTAACTCAAATTGTTTAAGCTGCCGAAAGGGCTTGCTGTCTGTGTAATGCAGGTGGCAGGCCCTTTAGTTTTGCCTTGATACGCCGGTTGTTGTAGTAATCAATATAGTCAATAAGTTCTGATTTAAAATGTTCTAGGGAATCAAATTCTTGCAAATAGAGAAGTTCGCTCTTGAGATGACCAAAGAAGTTTTCCATAACAGAGTTGTCGTAACAATTACCCTTTCGACTCATACTCTGTTTGACCGTACCAATAACCGGATCATTCTAAACCAGCAGGGTGAGATATTTCTGCGGTATGTAAATCAGATTCTGTCTGCGCTGGATTGCGCAAAAGCGGAACTTTATCAAAGCATGTATAACCGTGAGAATCATGTTTGCGTTTACTATGTGGGAACCGCCATATGGACGGATCTAATTGCAGCATTCACACAGGATCATCCTGAAATCACCCTTTCCTGCTCAGCAATTCCTTACTCACAGCTATGCAAAACCGAATTTACGCTGCCTCTGGGCTTCTTTCTTGCTACAGAAGAGGCAACACCTGCTTTCTTTTCTTCTGAATACAACAGTATTCATCTGTTTGATAACATGCCAATGGTACTCATGCGCAAGGATCATCCGTTGGCTGCCCAGCAGACAATAGATATTACCATGCTTAAAAACGAGAACATTTTACTACCTATTCCCGATGGATATCTGTATCAGCGGATTCGACATCTGTTTCAAGCAAATAATCTTCCTTGTCCTCAAGAAAACTCCTATCCCCTTTTGGCGCGTTACCGAATGGTTGCCAATAATTTGGGCATTTCTTTTACCACAAAATATAACCATTTCACAGATATCTTAAATCTATGCACAGTTCCCCTCGACGATCCGATTGGCCCGTTCCGAACACGGATGTACTGGCATAAAAACCGCCCCCTGACCCAAAGCGAGCAGGTGTTCATGGAGTTCACGCAAGATTTCTTTTGCGTGTAGTTTTGCATTAAGCAAATATTATGCAAGGCACGTATATTCGTAGTGGTAAGCAGATTGGTTTTGCAGTATGATTATCCCCGAAAGTTGATTCTATAACGGAGTGATATCATGCTGACCAAAAAGAAATTAGACTATAAATGGGTCATTCTGGCTATCTGCTTCATGATGGAGTTTATCTGTCTAGGATTTTGCAGCAGTAACGCCGGTATGTATCTAACTGCGGTAACGGATGCGCTGGGGTTTAAAAGAACGCTGTATTCCTTAAATACAAGCTTTCGCTATATCACCTCTATCGTACTTAGTTTGTTCTTCGGTACTCTCGTTCAAAAATTCGGTACTAAAAAAATTGTCTACGCAGGTCTCGCCGCTTTGATTTGCTCCACCGTCCTGTATGGCTGCTCCAACGAACTGTATATGTTCTATTTAGCAGGTGCTTTATTAGGCGTGAGGGTTATCTTCACCGGCAGTACCATGGCAGGTACTGTGATTCGCCATTGGTTTGATAAAGATGTGGGTAAGTACACCGGTCTAGCGCTGTCCGCTAACGGCATCGGAGGTGCGGTCGCCGCCCAGATCATCTCCCCCATCATCAACAACGGAGATCCCTTTGGCTACCGGAACGCCTATCTGCTTTCTTCTGTGATCGTGCTGATATTCAGCGTCGTCATTATTGTATTTCTGAAAGAGCCTAAGGACAGACCGGTTCCCACCGGTAAAACAAAAAAGGCAGCAAGCTGGGAAGGCTTGTCTTACGGCCAGCTCAAGAAGAAATCCTATTTCTATCTAACTGCAGGTTTGATTTTCTTCAATGGCATCTGCCTTGAAAGTATCAACCACACTGGTATCGCCCACCTGACTGATCTGGGCATCAATGCGGAATTTATTGCTACTGTGACATCTGCAGCATCCCTGATTCTGACTGTCGCAAAAATAGTTATCGGTGTACTCTACGACAAAAAAGGATTACGTTTCACCCTGTTCCTGTGCCACATCATCATGGTGATCTCCTACGTGCTAATCGTATTTGCCGACGCTACACCTTTCGGAAAATTTGCGGGTATGTTAGGTATTGTTCTCAGCCGTCTGGCCCTTCCCCTCGAAACAGTCATGATCCCTCTGCTCTCAGGCGATATGTTCGGAAATAAGTCCCTGCTGAATGTTATGGGTGTTTTTGTAGCTATGAAATCTGCAGGAAGCTGCATTGACGCACCTCTTTGTAACCTGATCTTCGACATAACCGGATCTTATATCCCCGTATACATTGCATTTTGTGTTCTGATGATTGCGGTGTTAATTGCATTCCAGTTCGTCATCACAGCAGCTTATAAGGACAAAAAAGAAATGATACAAGCCGAATAACCTACAGCTACACCCCACTACAGAGGTAGTGGGGTTCTGTATTTTCATTATCTGTCTTCATAGTGGGGAGCGATGCGAGCGCTGCCTGTGGCAGAATAAGCGAGCTGAGCGAGTGGCAGCGGTCGAAAAAATCGAGGATCAGCATAAGCCCGAGGATTTTTTCGGGCACCGCAACAGGACACTTGCAGGCATAGAAAAACCTCACAGCCGAAACTGTGAGGTTTGTGTTGGCATTACCTATCTTCCCGGGCAGTCGCCCGCCAAGTATTGTCGGCGTACATGAGCTTAACTTCTGTGTTCGGGATGGGAACAGGTGG
>JAZNPV010000058.1:0-4178 GCA_045589835.1 Faecousia sp. | reverse complement strand
CGGTCGGGGGTATGATCCCCGACCGGCTTTTTTCTATGTAGCATATCGGCAATAGAAACGTTTTACTGCCGATATGCTACGGCTCGTTATAAATAATACATAGAATTTATAACGAACGACTCTCTAGAACTTCCGTATTTACATTTACTTCTCTAACAGCTAAAATAATGGTAGAAACTTTAGGAGGTGGCAACCATGGCGAAACTTATATTTCATGTCGACGTGAACAGTGCGTTTGTGTCATGGGAGGCTGCCAGGAGAGTTGCTAATGGAGAGCCAGACATCCGTTTGATTCCTTCCGTCATTGGCGGTGATCGTGAGAAGCGGACTGGCGTTGTTCTTGCCAAATCGATCCCCGCAAAGAAGTTTGGCATCAAGACCGGCGAGCCCATCGGCATGGCGTTGCGGAAATGTCCAGATCTTTTCATGGCAAAACCAGACTTCAGACTCTATGAAGAAAACTCCAGAAAGTTTATGGATATCTGCCGGGAGTATGCTCCTGTGGTAGAGAAAGCCAGTATCGATGAATGTTACCTCGACATGAGCGGAACCCACCGTATCTATCCGGATCCCATTGCCCTGGCCCATACTATAAAGGATCGCATTCGCAATGAGCTGGGCTTTACAGTCAATGTAGGCATCGGAGATAATAAGCTGCTGGCAAAGATGGCCAGCGACTTTGAAAAGCCTGACAAAGTGCATACCTTGTTCCTAAGTGAGATTCCAAAGAAATTGTGGCCCCTGCCTGTGGGTGACTTGTTTACCGTTGGTGGAGCAACTGCTGATAAGCTCCGCCATGCAAAGATCATGACCATTGGGGATCTGGCCCATACCGATCTTGCCCGGGTACAAAAGATAGTTGGCATGAAGATGGGCAAGCACATCCATGATTATGCTAACGGAATTGATCCTTCTCCCGTCCTTGCAGAGCCTGAGGAAGCCAAGGGCTACAGTATTTCCACTACCTTGGAGGAAGATGTAAGGAAAGCAACACAGGCATATCCCGTGTTGCTGGCTCTGGCCGACAGTGTCACGGCCCGAATCCGCAGCGATGGTGCAAAGGCATACTGCATCGCAGTGACCATCCGCGATAACACCTTCAAAACCCGATCCCATCAAAGAAGTCTCATGAACCCGACGGATATTTCTAAAGAGGTCTATGAGGTCAGCAGGGAGTTATTCGATGAGCTGTGGGACGGTACGACACCCCTGCGGCTACTGGGCATCACTATGACCAATATCACCCGGGAAGAGACCATGCAGTTTTCGCTGTTTCAGGATGAAAGTCGGGAGAAGTTCCGTAAAATCGATAAGGCAAAGGATGCCTTGAATGCCAAATTCGGAGCAGCAACCATCGTCCGTGGCTCCAGTATCCAGTCGAAGATTGACGTGGGTAAGAAGTATAAGGCGCAGATGGAATTACAACAGGAGAAAGATAAATGATTGTCGATTCTCACGCACATTACAACAACAACGCTTACAAGAAACCGTTTCGGTATTTGACATGCAACAAGGACGGATATGCCCTCAAAGAGGGTGACCGGGAACAGCTTTTCCAGGAACTGATGGATGCTAATATCCCATACTCAATCGAGCCGGGAGTCAGTCTGGAGTCCTGCAAAGAGGTTCTGGAGCTGGCCGCACAGTATCCGGGACGGATCTTTCCAGCAATCGGCATCCATCCCACCAGGTCCATTTTTGAAAAGTGGTCAGACCGGCATACACTGGATGCATATGCGAATATGCCAGGTGTGATCGCCATTGGCGAAATCGGTCTGGACTATCACTACAAGCGTGAGGAACAGCACCGGTTGAAGCAGCACATCTGGTTTATCTACCAACTGAATCTGGCATGGAAGCTGAAACTGCCTGTGATTCTCCATGTCCGGGATGCCCATGAGGATGCCCTCCGGATACTGAGAATGCACCCTGCCCGCAAACTGGGCGGTGTGATCCACTGCTTCTATGGCACCAAAGAAATTGCGGAGCAGTACCTGAAGCTGGGGTACCATATCGGCATCGGCGGGTCTGTGCTCCAGTTGGAAGAGCGAGCGAAAGATCTGTGGAACGCGGTTCTTCACATCCCTCTGGATCGGATTCTCGTCGAAACCGACGCTCCTTTCATTCTGCCCTACTGCAAAGATGTGATCCAGCCGAAGCTTCTCCGCCGAGCCCGGAATACCTCGCTGATTCTCCCGGCAGTCATCAAAAAGATTGCGGAACTGAAGGGCATCTCTGCTGATGAAGTGGAGCAGGCAACCACGGAAAATGTGATCCGGCTCTTTCATTTGCCGATAGAACAATCATCAACAGAACACTGTTCGAAAAACCAGAATTTGTAGTGGAGAATTTCGCAATGAAGATTTATGATATTTCACAAGAAGTCTTTGCCTGTCAGGTGTATCCCGGTGACCCGACACCTGAGAAAAAGATACTTAAATCAATGGAAAAAGGCGAAGTGTATAATTTGACAGCATTTGATATGTGTGCACATAACGGCACGCATATAGATGCACCGTTTCATTTTATTCAAGATGGTAAAACTGTGGACGAGATATGCTTAGAAGCAGTTGTGGGAATGGCGTATGTGGCGGAGCATCATGGGATCGTCACAGGTAAAGATGCAGCCAAGATGCTTGAAAAAGCGAAAAAGCAGAATGCAGAAGCGGCAAAGAGAATTCTTATTAAGGGCGATGTTGAAGTGTCATTAGAGGCAGCAAAGGTATTTGCCTCTTCAAATATTCTGCTTCTTGGAAATGAGCCGCAGGCGATCGGGCCACAAAATGCGCCAATGGCAGTCCATCTTGTGCTATTGGGTGCCAATGTTATCCTGCTTGAAGGCATTCGTTTATCAGATGTATCGGAAGGTGTTTATTTATTAAATGCTGCACCGCTAAATTTATTGGGCGCGGACGGTTCTCCATGCAGAGCGATATTGATAGATACCGATAGATAAATTTCAATATCCCAAACAGTTTTTCAATCAACCAATAACAGGAGCATTCCTATGAATCATGATACCTTGATTTCCGCGTGGAAAGCCGAAGAAAAGATTGCCCACATCCACGGCTGGGATTTCTCCCACATTGACGGGCGCTATACCGAACAGGATGATCTGCCATGGGATTACCGTGCGGTGATTGGGCAGTATCTGCGCCCTGATATGAAGATCATGGATATCGACACCGGTGGTGGTGAATTCCTGTTATCCCTGAACCATCCCCATGAAAATACGGCGGCTATGGAGAATTACCCGCCCAATGTGGCGCTTTGCAAGGAGGTTTTGCTGCCTTTGGGTATCGATTTCCGGCCCGGTGACGGCAAAGAAAAACTGCCATTCGACGATGGCAGCTTCGATATGGTCATCAACCGGCACGGAGATTTCAATGCCGAGGAAATCTGCCGGGTGCTGAAACCCGGCGGGCTGTTCATTACCCAGCAGGTGGGCGCAGAGAATGACCGGGAGTTGGTGGAGCTTCTCTGCGGCGAAACCGAGATGCCCTTCCCGGAGCAGTACCTGGAAGTGACCGCCCGGAAGTTCCGGGAGGCTGGCTTTGCCATCCTGCGGGGCGAAGAACACTTCGGCCCCATCCGGTTCTTTGATGTGGGTGCCCTGGTGTGGTTTGCCCGAATCATTCAATGGGAGTTCCCGGATTTCTCTGTAGACACTCATTTGGAGAATCTGTTGAATGCTCAGCAGATTCTGGAAGAACAAGGCTCCGTTGATGGCAGTATCCACCGCTTCCTGCTGGTAGCACAGAAAATGGGAGAAAAACAATGATTGAAACTGACAGACTGATTCTTCGCCCCTTCCGGGAGGAAGATGCGGCGGATGCATTTGAATATCTGGAAAAGCCTACGGTGAACTGCTTTGCCTGCATGAAGGTTCACTCCCTGGGGGAAGCCCGGAAGGCAGTCATGGAGCGGGCGGAGACTGCGGAATACACCTTTGCCATCGTGCTGAAGGAAAACGGCAAGGTCATCGGTGAGATTGATGCCCATCCCGAAAGCTCCCAGCCGGATATGGCAGAAAACTGTGTGAAGGATACCTTCAGTCCCTGCTGGATGCTGCACCCGGACTATCACGGCAAGGGCTACGCATATGAAGCGGCGAAGGCCTTCTTCGACTACCTGTTCTATCAGAAGGGTGCCCGGCGGATCTATGCCTACACCGAGGA
>JAZNPV010000057.1:0-5579 GCA_045589835.1 Faecousia sp. | reverse complement strand
TTCGGAGTTACTGAGCATGGAACGGGCCTGGGGTGCCTCCAGCAGATAGTCCACATTCTGGGTGATTGCTACGGGGTAGGCATTGCGTTTGCGAAACTGACGCCACGCAGAAGTGAAGAAATTGCCGCTGTATTCGTTCTCGTAGGCAATGTGAAATTCATCCACGATAACATGGGTTTTCTTACCTCTGGCCCAGTTATAGTTGACCCGATTAAGCATGGCATCTGTGATGGTCACGAAACCGGGCTGCTTCAGTTCTTCACCCAGATCGTGAATATCATAGGAAATAATACGGTTCTTGTTGTCCACATTGGTTTCATGGGCAAAGATGTCCAGAGAGCCGGAGGTGTAAAGTTCCATGGTCAGCGCAATATCCATTGCAGCGGCTTCCGGCTGTTCCATCAGCTTTTCACGGACGGTACAAAGGGTTGCCGGAATTCCCGTTTGCTTCTGTTCCTTACATACCTGTGCCACGCAGCGGTCAATAATGGA
The DNA here is from genome assembly GCA_045589835.1 of Faecousia sp. Taxonomy (GTDB): domain Bacteria; phylum Bacillota; class Clostridia; order Oscillospirales; family Oscillospiraceae; genus Faecousia. Next base: position 5,087 of record JAZNPV010000057.1, on the reverse strand, counting down.
CTTCTGATGTGCGCCTACTCCATCCGGGTCAACCTGCTTCAGCAGGGACATGATGAACTGGGATTTGAACGCAACAGGACTTCCTTCGCCGTAGCCGTTTTCCATGGCCATGGCATTCAGCCAGTCCGTTCCGCCAATGGCGAACCGGATCGCTGCTCCCCCCAGAGCCTTGACCAAGGGGGTGTATTCTCCTTCCGGGTCCAGAATGATAATGTCATCATCTGTGGAAAGCGCGATGGCAATGATCAGCAGCTTTGCAAAGAAGGACTTGCCGGAGCCGGGGATACCCAACAGCATCATGGACTGATTCAAAAGGTTTTCCATGTTGCACAGAATCAGATTGTGGGAGATGGCATTTTCTCCGAAGTAGATACCGCCCGGTTCCTGGATCTCCTGCACCTTAAAGGGCATAAAGGCCGCAAGGCTTTCGGTGGTCATGGTGCGGAAGGTATCGATCTTCCGGATACCGATGGGCAGAGCGGTGTTCATGCCGTCAAGCTGCTGATACCGCATGACCGCCATCTGGCACACATGGTCGGCTCCTACTTTCAGCAGAGCTTCCGTATCTGCATCCAATTGTTCCTTGGTGTCTGCAAGGTGGATCAAGGTCAGCACCGCCAGCATCATCCGCTGGTCACGGCCTGTCAGATCGTCCATATATTCCTTGGTTTCTCTGCGTTGCTGCTCCATATCGTAGGGGACTGTGGCAGAGAAATTGTTGTTGGCATTCTGTCTGCGCTGCCAGTTGGTGATGTTGGTTTCCACACCCAGCATCTTCCGCTCCACTTCCCGGACTGCTTCATCGGTGGCAACAGGAACAATGTCGATAGACAGCATCATGCTCCGGCTCTGATCCGTCAGCTTGGTGACGAACTTATCAGATATAAAGGAAGCATAGTCCTTCAGATAGATCACACGGGCATACTTATCTCCCAGCTTCAGATAATCGCTGTGCTTCTCAATGGAATCCGGGCAGATATAGTCCTTGAAATCATGGCCCTTTTTCATCATATCCTGCATATCGAACCGGAAGTATACTTCCTCGCCGCTGCGGTAGAAGTCATGGAGCACACGCAGCTTCTCCGTCGCATCCATTTCGGTGGACTTGGTACCCAGAGCCGCAAACCGGGCGGTCAGCTCCGGTCCCACACGGGAGAAGTAGGCTCTTGCTTCTGCGATGTTCTTTTTGCAGACGGATATGGTGATATACTTCTCCTGGAAAATACCGTTTCCAGCGGTGGCTTTGTCCATGATGACATCGTTATACTCCCGCCGGAAGCGGTCCAGATCGTCACCCTCCAGTTTCATCAGTACCGCTTCTTCAAAGTTCTTCCGGTTGAGGTGCCGGTTGTTGACGGTGATTTTTGTGGTAGCACCGCAGTCCAGACTATTCACCAGAGCAGCATAGGTCAGAAACATCTTCCGCTGGGCGGATTCTGATGCCACCATGTAATTGATGTCGGTGAATTTGAAGGTCTTGGCATATCGGTTTCCTACGAGGAAGATGCCATCGGCCCAGATCCGTTTGATGGGGATGACATCCTGCACTCGTTTGGGGACACGGTAGGGTTCCTTATCCATTCGCAGAACTTGCTTGATCGCTTTCATGCTTCGCTTTCGCCTCCTTTTCGTGTTTTGCTATGGTGTCTTTCATCAGCTCATAGTAGAGGTTGTTGGGCTTGAAGCAGAGCTGCTTCGGTTCCAGAACCTCAGAGCGGAACCACACCCAAAGAAACTTTTCCGCTGGCATTCCGTGGTAGGACACAAATCCGATGACGGCAAAAGGGGCAGCACCCAGCACACAGACCCATGATACGGTTTCCGTACCCAGAATGGGATTCAGCCAGAAGTACAATCCCACGGCAACCAGAATTGCCAGAACAGAAAAAATGGTCTGTCGCAAAGACAGACCCATAAACATGGATTCGTGGTAGTCACGAATCTCCCGATTGATTTTGATTTCCAATATAGTACCTCCTTACAGGCCCATCATTTCCCGCACAACCCGGTCAGCCATCTTCACGGTGCCAACAAGGATCAGCATATTAAATACCAGTTCTCCGATATAGCTCCATACCATGCTGACAGCGGCGGCATTGGGATCAATGACGGGCGGAGTTGCTGCAAACAACGAGAAGATGATGCAGCCCAGTACAATGATGGCACCCTCCAGACAAACCGCTGCATAGGACTTGATGAAAGATACACCGATGTTCTGGGTGGGTTCTCCGGCAAAGGCTGCCATGGGGACCGGCGCAATGGCGGTGTAAAGGTATAGTTTGAAGAATCGTCCATACACCGTCATAATCATCACAAAGGACAGCACGGTAATTAACAGACCGCCAATGAGTGTTACCGCCCACAATGGGATCGATTCAAAGAATCCGCAATCCTCTACCGCTGTGATAATCTCAGTTGGCAATACTGCCTGCTGTGGGGAGCCGAAACCGGCAGCGGACATGATGGTGGATACCAGTCCCTGGACAATGGAGAACAGAACGTTCATCAGTTCCAGACCGTGGGTGACAGCGGCCTTTGCCAGCGCAAAGCGGACAAACACCTTGACTGCCACTTCCGGACGTTTCAGATCTGCAAAGCTGCCACAGGTTTTCATCACACCCATCACAAAGAACAACACGATGAGTGCAAGGCCAATAGCTTTCACAGCACCGTGAATACCAACCATGACATTCCAGATCGTACCGCCTTTGAATACTTGTGGGGACTGTGTTACCAAAGTCCAGATTTCTGCCAGTTTTTCATTCCAGGTCTGCAGAGCGTTTTCCAGGTTCTGCACGACCCAATTATCTGACAAATTGAAGACCTCCTTTCAAAAATAGCAGGCACTCGATTGTTCGAGTGCCTGCTGATCACTTATAACGTTACTTTAATTTCAAATTCGAAGTGGGTAATGGTAGGCGGAGCACTGTAGTCATGCCCATACTCAGGATTATCGTACTCGATTTGTCCTGTCTGTACCAATTCGATCATGCCCAGCTGATTTAAAACCTCGACATATGCCCAAAGATCATCAAACGAGATGTTCTGTACCTCAGAAGCAATAGCACTGGTCATTTCATACACAGTAAACGGTCCATAATCCTCAAAAGTCATACCATTAGCAGTAACCTCAATAGCCTTTACTATTGGAGCTGTCCTAACAGCATTCTTATAGGTGAATGTCTTCAAGGGAGTGTGATCAAAGCACAGTTTCTTGTGCTCGTCTCCTGCGTCTCCCCAAAACGGCAAAAGCGTGTAGTCGTGTAGAACCTGATAAAAGTCTGCCATGAAATTATGCAACGTGCAGAACTCGTCTTCCGTCAGATACTCATCCACCTCGATGTAGAAATGAGTTTCATTATTTCGGAGCTTGTTAAGCAACTGCAGTTCGGCTGTAAAGGCTGTTCCCGGCTGCAGGAAATTGGCCAAAAGCTTCTTGTGCAGATCGAATAAGTGACTGAACTCGATGGACGCAAACTGATTTCTGGTAGCACTGTCCAGCTTCTCGAAATATGCGTTTAGATCTGCGGCGGTATAAAAGCTCTTGGCAGGTTCTCCCGTTGCATCGACCCTCCTGGGTTCGGCAACTCTATAGTCGCAATTATCCAGCATGATCTGCTTAAAAAAGAGTTCGACTGCATTGTGAAGGGAAGAAACAAAATTCTTCCGAACCTCCAGCGTAATTCTTCCGGCCAGAATCTGGTCGCAGTAGCGAATTGCATTTGCCCAGGCCACCAGTGCGTTGTCAAGCAAGATTTTTTTCTGACGAGCCATGATCTAATCCTCCATATCAGGAATTATCTGAAGAGATTATATCATGCGGTCAGATAGAAAACAACGTGCATACTGCAATAAGTTTTGGAATAAAAGCATACTGCTTATTCCACACACCATCACAAATAGGAATGTTAGCCGGTAATCATGGTCAGAATCTCCTTGGCAAAGGTGATGATGATGCCACCTGCCAGAGTGAGGAAGCCATTGGAACGCTGGGAAGGATCGTGGGACTGCAGGGACAGACCCACCTGCACGATACCCCAGCCCAGCAGGATCAGACCCACGGCACGAATCATGCCGAAGATGAAGTCGGACAGGTTATTGACCACGGTGAGAGGATCGCCGCCGGTGGCAGATGCAGGCATCGCAAGGCCCATGACCAGAGTCGTGGCCAGCACGGTGGTACAGTAGAAGCGGAAGCCCTTCTTGACCTTGTTGGGCATAGGCAGCTTCTCGGTGGGATGATCGTTCTTCTTAAAGATGTTCTTCATTGGTGTTACCTCCAGATAATAATTCCGCTTCAATCTCTTCATCAGAAAGAAGCTCAAATTCAATTTCGGACAAATTAACAAATCTCGTTTCCGTGGTGGAAACGGTGGCAAGAGAAAGGCTTGCAACCGACAGTTCGGTACCGCCGTGGACATAGGGCGCACCGCCTTTCTCCGGGGTGTACTTTACATTGGGGTGATTCAGCAGATCATACTTTTCGTCCATTACCGGCATCTCGCCACGGATGAACAACAGAGCATAGCGGTTGTCCAGCATACGCACCTCCGCCGCATCCAGCAGCTCCCGTCCGGTGATCTGCCAGTTGGTGGAGTAGTTGCCGCTGCGCCCGGAGCTTCTTCCATAGGTGTTCATATCAATGGTTTCCTTACCCAGATAGGATTCGGCAATCATCTTATGGGTGCCGGTCTCATTGCCGCCCAGATACAGGAACTCGTCACAGTTACCCAAAATGGATTCCCATTGCTTTTCAAACAGGTTCTTCAGCTGTGCGATGTTCTGGATAATGATGGATACGAACACATTACGGGAAGTCGGATCGTAGCCATGTCGTTCTGTGAGCCAAGGAGTTGTGTGATGAAATTGTCTTCCTAAGACCGCTTGGCCTCCGACTTACCCAAAATGGATTCCCATTGCTTTTCAAACAGGTTCTTCAGCTGTGCGATGTTCTGGATAATGATGGATACGAACACATTACGGGAACGCATGGTTGCCAGCAGCTTGTCAAAGTCATCCGGAAGGCTTACGTTCGCAAATTCGTCCATCAGAAAGTGGACAGGCACCGGAAGCGCACCCTTGTACTT
>JAZNPV010000056.1:0-4126 GCA_045589835.1 Faecousia sp. | reverse complement strand
CTTCAATCTGTTCCTTTGTCAGATCCGCCTGGGCACCGTCGTACCGGGCATAGCCCTGGGAAAGATTCACCCCATAGGGGCCTCCAAATTCGGTTTTGACGGTAAATTCCGACATACAATCGCAGAGCTTATCGGGATCATACGCAAGGTTGAGCAAAAGATCCGTCAGGTACACGGAGTCGCTGCCCTCGAAGGTATATTCCTTTCCGTCCATGCTGATGGTGGTCATGGTATTGCCGCAGTAGCCGGAGTACGGATCCTCCACAGTCTGTGCTTTCTCCGCAGCTTCATGCCCATGGTCATCCCGGACCACATAGAAGCTGTAATGGGCTGTTCCGGCGGCGGCAAGATTCTCTCCGGTCCAGCTGGCACAAACCTCATAGATGTATGCCCCGTTTCGCAGCTTCAGGTGGTCCTCCTCAAGCACAACTATCTCGCCGCTTGCATCCACCTCGCCCCACTGTGCATCGCTCCAGCAGCGGACGGTGATGTCCTGTGGCGGAACATCAAATAATAGCTCGATGGTTTCGTCAGCAGTCACAAAGGGTGTCAGCAAGTCCTGCATCTGTAGTGGATGCATACTGTCAGCCTCTACACCCATCCAGATCCCATCACCCCGGTCATACATCCAGGAATAGGTTCCACGGGTTGCTTCTACGGTTTTTCCGTTGCTAACCTGTATCCGCAGAACCGGCGGCTTTTCGGAGGTAGGTTTGGATGTACCATGACTTCCCGGTTCATGGGGCTGCATTGGGACTTGTTCGCCCTGACAGGCAGCCAGGGTAATAACCAAAGCAAGCGCAATGAAAATGGAAAATGCTTTCTTCATTTCCATCACCCCACATCCATCATGGTGCCGATGAAGAAGGGCAGATTTGTCTGGCAGTCGATCAGCATATAGACGAAGGGCCGGTCCAGGGTGACGGTCTTATAATCCTCGATCAGAAGCGCTCCCTCAGCAACCATTTCCACTGCGGTGGCGGCACCAGCCCGGGTTCCTTTCTCAGATACGGAGATGAAGGTCTTGTGAAGCACCCGGTTGATACAGATATTCAAGCCATCGGCATCGTAGGTTCCCAGTCTGGAAAAATCAGAGATACGGTAATCAAAGGCATCCGTCATGCCCATTTCCATCAGAGCCTCGCTCATTTCGACACTGTACTCCGTCTCGAATTTGGGCATCGTGGCAAACACCGTGACCTTCTCCGGATTCGACAGCAGCTTCATCAGATGCTCGCCGGTCAGGCTGTCCACATACTCCTGCACCGTTACACCCTCGTTGGGCAGCAGTGCGGCAAAGGCATACTGTTTGTCCTTGTAATACTTGATAAAGCCGGTGGCCAGCTCGTCCTCCAGATACCGATTTTCCTCGGAGTGCAGCAGATCCACAGTTCTGGGGGTTCCGTCTTCCAGGCAGAACTCTCCTTCCCAGACCTGATGGGCTTCGTAAATCTCCTGCCATTCTGCATCGAAGGCAAGGGCATTGACCAGATACATGACCGCATCCTCGGGGATCTCGTCAAGGATCTCCGGGATCATGCCGTCCGTGTGTTCCTTTACCCAGTTGTTGATATCGTTACGGGTGGCTTCGTCAAAGGCTGCCTTGTAGGCATCGGCTCCGTAATAGTCTGCATTGGTCTGAAGGAAGCTTTGCTCCACTTGGAATCTGGGATCATCCTTGAACCAGATGGAGTTTGCCAGGCTCAGCTTGTAGACCTTTGACTCCGGCAGCAGATCCAGATAGGCCCGCATGAAGCTGTTCAGCTCCTCCGTTTCCATGCCCAGAACCTGCTCCATCTGTGCCAGCGTATTGCCGTCGGCACCGTTGGCAGTCATCGCCAGGGCATAAAGAACGGACAAGGGAGAAATCAGGGTATTCTTCCCTTCCTTCACACTGGCCTGGAACAGGCGCACACCGAAAGCTGCCGCTGCGGCAGCACCGCTATCCATATCGGGCAGCACATCCACGGCTTTGGCCGGTACATTCTGCATCAGATCATCGGCATTTCTCTGAGCGCAGGCGGTCAGAAGCAACGCCAGCGCAAGCATAACAGCAATCAGTCTTTTCATACAGATCATCCTTTCTATGGGGTACTTTCCAGAGGCTGAACCTCTCGGATCAGATTGACTGCGATGGTATTGGTCTCCGGGTCGTAGTGGATGAACTGGACCATGACATAGCAACCGCTGTAATCCGGCCGCTTTTGTTCCACGACAAGGGAGTTTCCGTCACTATCTTCCTGCCAGATTGTCTCTGTCATTACCACATTCAGCTCCATACCAACCTCAAAAATGTCGGTATCCACCAATTCGCAGACAGTACCGATCCAGCCGTTTTCCGTCGGCTCCTCCACGTACAGGATAACAGACGGGACTTCCGTTATGGGACTGTCCTCAGGGATGGCTTCGCCCTCCATCGGCCCGATCCCTCCGGCGGGGTGTGTAGATTCATCCTGGGCGATGTTTCCTTCTGTAGCAATGGGGTTCCACAGGGAATATAGGCTGAACAGGATGAAACACAGACAGGCAGCCAGTGCTGCTGCGTTCGTCCAATATTTCCTGGGAAATGCTTTGGTTTCCGCTTCTTCTATGTACCGTTCGTCAATATGGCTTATGCCTTCAAAGAGGTCTTTTCCGTTCATACCATGATCCCCTCCTTTTCCAGAAAAAGCTGGAGCTTTCTTCTCGTCCTGTGGAGCTGGGTCTTGACCTTGCTCTGGGATATGCGGTATCTGGCTGCAATTTCTTCTATGGAGTCGGCAAACCAGTACCGGCGCAGGAAAATCAAGCGGCTCTCCAGGGATATGCTCTCCAAAAAAGTATTGAGCATCCGTCCAATCTCTTCACCTTCCAATTTTCGCTCGTAAGAACGGTCCGGGATGCATTCCTCCATCTCCCGGGTCAGCGTGACGATCTCTGCACTTCGCTTGGCTGCAGACTGCCATTGGATCCGGGCCAGGGAGAAGTTGCGGCAGAGCTTGGCTAAGTAAGCAAAGAAGTAGACAGGTCTCTGCGGCGGTATGGTTTCCCATGTTTTCATATAGGTATCACTGACACTTTCCTCCGCATCCTGATGGGAATGCAGGATCTTATCAGAGAGAACGAAGAGCTTTCGGCCGTAAGCTCTGTCAGTCTCCCGAATGGCATCTTCGTTTCTGTCCCAGAACAGCGCTATCATCTGAGAGTCAGTCATTGAGGTTCACCTCCGGATATCTTCCTCACCCTGTATGATGGATTTTGTGATGAAAAGGTTACACCTATCTTAACAAAAATTAAGTAGAATGGAAATGGAATTTTTGATATGATAGAACTACCTTTCGAACCAAGGAGGTAAGCTATGAAACTCTCATCTTTCCTGCACCTTGCCACATTTGGTATTAAGACGATCCTGTTCCGAAAGAAAGAGCCTATTCTGGGAACGGTCATCGTCACGGACAAGTGCAACCTTCACTGTAAGCATTGCTCGGTCAATAATATCACTGCTGTAGTCCATCCCTACGAAAAGGTTCGCAGCGAAATGCAAACCCTTTATGATATGGGCGTTCGAATCCTGTTCTTTTGCGGTGGTGAGACATTCCTTTGGCAGGATGGTGAGAAAACGCTCCGGGATCTGGTTGTTGAAGCCAAGACCATGGGCTTTCTCATCGTAAATGTGGTTACCAACGGAACCTTCCCAATTGATCTTCCGGAAGCGGACCTGATCCTGTTAAGTCTGGACGGCGACCGGGAACGGCACAACATCATCCGTGGCAACACCTATGACACGATCCTGCACAACATCGAGAACGCAACATCCGACAACATCTGCTTCTACATGGCCATCAACCAGATTAACAAGCGGCAGGTTGCCCATGTCTGTCGTCTGGCCAGAGATACAAAGAATGTTCGTGCCGTGTCCTTTAACTTCCATACCCCCTACCCAGATACCCGGCAGTTGGCTCTGTCCAAAGCAGACAAGGCCAAATGCTGTGAAACCATCACGAAAATGATGGATGAGGGTTGCCCGGTGTTTAATCTGAAGTCTGCTTTCCCATATCTGATCGAGAACAAATTCCCCACCCCCTGTCATCAGTGCCTGGTTATTGAGGACGGCAGAGTCAGTACCTGTGGCCGCTGCATCGATGTT
>JAZNPV010000055.1:0-16585 GCA_045589835.1 Faecousia sp. | reverse complement strand
CACCCCCGCACGAAAGGTGCCCTCCGTTCGTTTATTTCTGCATAGCCAAGTGTTTCTTTTTGTCTTTTTCTGCCAGCCAATACATAACCAGATACAGGCAAATGACAAGTACTGTTCCAATCGCGCCGGCCCAGTATGCCGGACGGTAGCTTCCCAAAGTATCGAATGTGCTTTGAACCACCGGACCTGCCACCATTCCGCCGATCTGCACCATGGATACACAAATGCCAATAGCTGTGGTTTGACCCTTATAGCCGAAAACTTCCGTAGTCAGCAACGGCACCACAAGCGCAGTCAGCGGCAACGCCATAGCCAAAAGGATCATACTTACTGTAGCAGTGAGGAGATTGCTGACTGCTGTCATACATACTAAGCACAGCAAAGTACTTACAAGGCACAGCACCGTCACCAATTTGGCACCGATCTTATCGCAAAGCACACCTGCCAACAGCTTGGATGCCGCCAAAGCCAGCAGCATCACGCTCTGCATAAGGGTTGCCTGTTGCTGGGATAATCCGCAATCCTGCAAGTGGGGCACTGCAGACATAAAAGGCATGTACGCCAGGAAGCAGGAAAGCGCCGTGCCTGCCAGCATCATATAAAAGGAGGGTTTTCGGTACAGTTCCTTTAAACTGTAGCCCTCCCATTGGGTATTCTTTGTCTTTTGCTGTTTGCTATTCGGTGTACCTTCCCCATACGGCTTCAAGCCCATATTTTCAGGACGGTCTTTTATCACCAGCCATATGAGCAAACTCATGAAAAGCAGTAAAATGCCATCAAAAAAATATGCTGTCTGCCAACTGTTTTTTTCCATGATGCCGGTCAGCACAATGCATATCACACTGCCACCAAGGCCTGTAGCCGCCGTAACGCAGCCCAGTACCGTTCCTCTGTGCCGGTAGAACCAGCTATTGATAATCCGGGACGGGCCTGCAGTCATGCAAGCGCCGTCGGAAAATCCCACGATACCTGCGCCAACGCATAGCATAAATACATCTTTGCTGCAGGACAGCAGGATCAAACCGAGTGCGCCGGTAATCAGTAAGGTGCCAACACACTTTCTGTACCCAAACTGCCGCAATAACATTCCCGACAAGAGGGCACCGGCAAATGATATGATCGACTTCAATAGCCAGGCAAAGGAAAAGCTTGTCCGGGATATTCCTAACCCTTCTGTCACGGGTATCACAAATAAACTGTTCAGATTATTGCAAATACCGCCATAGACAAACAGTTCCAGCAATACTGCCGCCACAATGATCCAATGATAGTGTTTCTTTACTGATGCCTTCATGATAAACACGCCTCCCGGAGCATTGCATAGATCTTGCCATGCGCCAGCCCTCATACAGCCCCAGTATACATAAGGAAGAACCCGGTTGCAATGAATTAAACGGACAGTTTGCGTTTTTTATGACCAAACAGGATAGTTTGCTGGTTATTGCATCTTAAACCGCCAAAGTCTGTCCTGATCTTCCTGGGAGGCATAACCGATGCCCACCCGCTTGTCCAATGTGATCCCGCATCGGAATCCGTCATCTTCGATCCAGAGTTCATCCTGCCCGGTGATGCTTTTCCGGTTCAATTCCCCGGTGATCTGCAGCGCTTTTGTCAGTTTTCCCGGGCCGTTTGCCTCTGCGCAGGCTCGGATCAGAACCGCCTCCGGCTGCTCTTTTTCTCCGGTGACGATGTTCAGCAGCCAATGGATTCCGTAACAGAGATACACGTAAATGGTACCGGCTTCGGCATATAGTACCTCTGTCCGCTTTGTGCGGCCCTTATGGGCGTGGCAGGCGGTATCTGCTTCCCCGCAGTAGCTTTCCGTTTCCGTAATGCGCAGCCGCAGCTGTTGGCCATCCACATTGCGCACCAGCACCTTCCCTACCAATTCCCGGGCCACCATTAAGCAGGGACGGTGAAAAAAATCATACTCCAGCTTCTTATTATTTTCCAAAAAGCGCCTCCACCTTTTTCAGCATTTGCCGGATGGGCAGATTATACGGACAGCGGCTTTCACAAACGCCGCAGTCAATACAATCGGATGCGGTTTTCGCCATGGCCAGATATCTGGCAGCGGCCCATTCCTTCAGGTTATAGCGGCTATAGTAACCCTCCATCAGGAACATGCTGTAAATGGAAATACCGGCACTACAAGGTGCGCAGTAGTTGCATCTTCTGCAAAACTGGGTACCCAGGGAATCACGGATGATGCGGATCTTCTCCTGTTCAGCATCCGTCAGCGGGGATGGATCGTTAACAGCAGCCAGATTCTGTTCAATTTCCCGTGGTTCTGCCATGCCGGGAATTACCACAGTCACATCCGGATTTGCGGCAATAAAGCGCAGTGCCACGGTTGCATCATCGATAGCACCGCCGGCAAGAGGTTTCATAGCGATAAAACCGATATTCTTTTTCCCACAAATTCCAATCAGTTCCTGCCCCTGTGTTTCCACAATATTATAGGGGAACATAATGGTTTCCACCCAATCCAGTTCCACCGCAGTTTTAAACAGTTCATCCGAATGAAGCGTCACACCGATATGTCCGATCTTTCCGGCGGTCTTTGCTGCCTGCAGCGCCTCCAGCGCACCGCCGGGAGATTGCACCTGCTCCAGATCTTTGACTGTGGGATTATGGATCTGATACAGATCTATATAATCGGTACGCAGATTCTTGAGACTGGTTTCAATATCCGCAGCCATTGCATCTTTTGTCCGGGCCATGCTTTTAGTAGCCAGCACAAAGTGCTGCCGAATCCCTTCCAGCCCATAGCCCAGGTATTCCTCGCTGACCGTATAGCCTCTGGCAGTATCGATATAGTTTACGCCTGCATCCATCAGCTGACGGATCAAAACCTTTGTGCCTTCCGCATCGATCCTTTGAATGGGAATTCCGCCAAAGCCCATGCGGGATATCTTCAAACCGGTCTTGCCTAAAACTCTGTATTCCATAGTAAATCCCCCTTTGTTTTCTTTCCTATGATTATACCAACACAGCGGCAAAAAACAATCCCCATTCTCCGCAAATCTGTATTTACCGCACTATAATAAGCAAAGAACGCCAACGAACCGTGTTGGCGTTCTTGTTTATGCTCTCAGCAGGGCCACAGCCACGTCGTTCACATTAGTGCCGGTGGGTCCGGTAATAATTAAGCCGCCGCATTTTTCCAGTGCGTGGTAGGCATCGTTGCCCTGCAAAACATTATAAATACTGATACCACATTCTCGCAGTAAGGCTGCTGTATCATAGTCCACATACCCGCCTGCCGCATCTGTAGGGCCGTCCGTACCGTCGCTGCCGACGCTGAACACCGCAGCACCGGGTATACCATCGATACCTGCAGCAGCTGCCAAGGCCAGTTCCTGGTTTCTGCCGCCCTTGCCCTTTCCGGTAAGCTGTACCACCGTTTCACCGCCGGCTATAAACGCCAGATTCCTCCCGCTGCCTGCATGGGTTTTCAGGCAGGATGCCAGAAAACTCCCCGCCTCCTTGGCTTGACAGCAAAGCTGATCGGTTAGCACAATAGGTTCATAGCCCAGTTCCGCGCAGACCTTTGCTGCTGCCGCGCATAGCTCCCGTACAGACCCATTGACTACCGTTGTCACATTGGTAAGCACCTTTGGCGTTTCCCTATGCAACAGCTTTTCGGCTTCGGCGGATAGCTTCAGCCGGTATTTTCCCGCAATAGAGACCGCCTGCTCACAGGTAGAACTGTCAGGATAAGCAGGGCCGGATGCAATCATATCCAGAGGATCTCCCAAAATATCCGACAGTACAATGCTGAACACCTGTGCAGACTCGCATAATTGCGCAAACCTGCCGCCCTTAACTGCCGACAGGCGCTTACGGATGGTATTGATCTCCACGATATCCGCGCCACAGGCCAGAAGTTGATTTGTAATATCCTGCAACTCTTCTCCGGGGATAAGCGGTTTTTCAAACAGGGCGCTGCCGCCGCCGGACAGTAAAAACAGTACCGTGTCCTCTGCTTTCAGATCTTTTACCAAATCCAGCGCCGCCTGCGTACCGGAAAAAGAGTTCTCATCGGGAACAGGATGGCCTGCCTCATAGCAACAAAAATTGCCGATAGCCCCCATCACATGGCCATACTTTGTTACCACCACGCCGCTATCAATCCGATCACCCAGACAGTCCTGCGCTGCCTTGGCCATCTGCCATGCAGCCTTGCCTGCAGCCACCAACAGCACACGGCCAGGAAATGCTTTTCCTTCCAGCGCCCGCTTGACTGCCGCATCCGGCCGGACCGCATAGATCGCTTCACTGACAATTCTATCCGCATGGGAACGCAGCAATTCATCCATATATATGCACCTCGTTTAGGAAAACACCACACCCGAAGGTGTGGTGTTTGATATGTAAGAATCAGATGGACAGGCCAGCCATATCCAGGATCTTGGGAACGTTCTTCTCTGCGCCAATAGCCATGATATGCACACCGTCGCACAGCTTCTCGTCCTTGATCTTGGCGATCATTTCGGCAGCCATTTCCATACCTACCTTTGCGGGCAGACCCTTAACGCCCTTTTCCTTGCCCTCTGCGGCAGCAGCGGCCAGACGGTCAATCATGTGCTGAGGCACATCGATACCGGGAACATTGGCGTTCATGAACTTAGCCATACCGGCAGCCTTCAGGGGAATGATACCGGCCATGATATGGGTTTTGATGCCTGCCTTGTGGACCTCGTCCATAAAGCGCTTGAAGGAATCCAGATCGAAGATACCCTGAGTCTGGATGTACTCAGCGCCGCTCTCCACCTTTTGACGCAGCTTATTGATCTGCAGGAAGATAGGATCGTACAGCGGAGTAACAGATGCGCCCTTGTAGAACTTGGGAGTAGCGGACTTATCGGTGATCTCGCCGGTCTCCTTGTCCACCACGTTGCCAGCCAGAGGGTTGCCACCGCAGTCACGGCCAGTCTCCTCCATCTTGCTGAGCATTCTCAGAATGCCAACGGAGTCCAGATCGTAAACGGGCTTGGCATCCTTGCAGTCACCGCCGGCACAAACGGGGTGGTCACCGGTCAGGGCCAGCATGGTGTCAATGCCGAAAGCAGCGGCAGCCAGAGCGTCGCCCATTAGCGCCATACGGTTACGGTCACGGCCGGTCATCTGCAGGATGGGCTCCACGCCTGCCTGCTTCAGCTTAATGCACAGGCCCAGGCCGGTGGCCTTCAGACATGCAGACTGCATATCGGTCACGTTAACGCCGTGAACCTTGCCGTTCAGCAGCTCGGCAGCTTCCATCTGCTCGGAAAAATCGCAGCCCTTGGGAGGTGCCATTTCAGCGGTAATACCAAACTTACCGGAATCCAGTGCTTCTTTCAACAAACTCATTATTTCTTCCCCCTCAAGCTGATCGTTCTGGGATATGCAAAATTGCCATAACCCTTGGCTTCTCTGGTCAGTTCAATCTTTTCCACTTCACCGGTGGCCTGCAAACGCTTGTAGATCTCAATCCATGCGCAGGGATTCTCAGGGTTGACCTCGCACTTGCCGTTCTTCTGGCCGCCGCAGGGGCCGTTCATCAGGCTCTTGGCGCACTGGGTAATGGGGCAGATACCGCCGGTCTTACCCAATACACAGTCGCCGCAGAAACGGCAGGACTCTTCCCACACGCCAAAGCGGACAGCTTCGCCCAGATACATGGTGTTGTTGGAGGGGTAGACAGGCTTGTCGCCTGCGTTCTTTGCAACACACTGCACACCGTCACCGCAGGACATGCAGATGACACAGTCAGGATTAGCGGCATTGATAGCCTTCATCTTGGCCTTAACGCCCAGATTCATGCAGCAATAGTCGCAAATAGTGGTAGCAACGACCTTCTTACCGGCCTGCTCCAGAATCTTTGTCAGTTCGTCAATCTGAGGCTGACCGCCAGTCTGACAGGCAGTAGCACAGCTGTTGCAGCCCACGAGGGCTACGGTCTTGGCATTGCCGACCAGTGCCATGACTTCTTCTACGGGTTTTTTCTGCGTAATAATCATGTACAACTTCTCCTTCAGTTTCCAATACGGTTGATAAAAGAATTTGCCCTGTGGATGCGCATTGGCGCATCATTTCACAAGTCCTATTATAGCAATTTCACCGCAAAAATCAACCACAAACCGAAAAGTTGTGGGGAATTTTGTTGCATTTTTTCATTTGTATCGCCAGAAAGAAAAAGCACATCCGTAAGGATGTGCTTTTATGCTAGATATTCTTTGTTTCCGCTTTAAAGCGAGCCGCTTCTTCTTCCGTTACCGGGTGATCACTGTAGCGGGCACGTTCATATACGCAGGCCAGTTCTTCCGGAAGATTCTCTCTTGCTGTACTGCCAGTCTTCCAATCCTTATGCTTCAGCCGCAGGCGTAAATACCGGTAACGCACATATTCCACAGGCATAGACAGCTTCGGTTCCGGGCCCACTTTTCCCTTTCTGCGTCTGCGCTCCAGATGCTCAGGGATCACCTCGTCACGGGTATCGGTGATCTCTTCTTCGTACTCCTCTACCGTAGAGGAGATAAACCGGCCCAAGCCCTTGATTGCATTGCGCAAATAACCGGCATACCGCCGCACTGCTTTATATAACAGGAATATCAGCGCAGAAACACCAACTACAACACAGAAATAATAACCTAGTATATTGGTCCATTCCGGCGTACGATCAACATAGGGCTCTGTAGGCATGTAGGGCTCAGTTTCATAGGGGATCGTCTCATCCAGATGAGATTCCCCACGCAAAAGCTCCCTTAACGCATCCAATACGTCTGTGATCCAACGGGCCACAGCACTGATCACGCTGAATACGGACGGAATGAGTGCAAACAGCATGGCAATTCCCATCAGCACAACCATCATTAACACATGCCTACGGCGCATTCCTTTCGTAACGCCCTGTCTTTTCTCACCAATGGATGAGAGATTTCTGCGGTTCATGGACAGCATTGCCAGAAATATATAGGCAAAGAACGAAACCATGATCCATCCGGTGACCGGTCTTAAATAAGAAACGAAAGAGGATGTATCAATATAGTAAACAAACTGTCCGATCAAATGGGCAGCCATCAGCACTCCGATCAAAAATGGGTGCAGCTCCTCCTCCGAAGGCCATGCGGCCATGGGCAGGCACAGTACCAGAAACAAGCCGTAGCTTCCGGAGCAGACCAGTGCAATGATCCGCACCATACCGTCCAACCACAGGGCGCAGGGCACCATCATAGCAGCCCATGCTGCAATGCCATACAGCAGACGCAGCTTTCCCGGCACCCGCAACACAGGAATTGCAAAAACCATAAACGCCGCAGGAAACAGCCATGCATAACCCAGCAGTTCCGGTGCTGCAGCAGCGCAGAGCATCAGTACCACAGGCATAACACCAATCGCCACTGTCAGCAGCAGTTGACACTTTCTGCAAAACTCACCGTATTTTCCGCTCATACGCCGCCTCCTTCCAACAGGTGGAAGGTCACCTGATTGCCGCATTCCTCCAGTTTCCGAATTGATCGGCGAATACTTTGGCTGTCATAGCGGGAGATCACCAGAATATCCATGCCGGAATGAACTGCAAAACTATCCAAAAAGCCGGGAAACTTATCTGTACAGCGGATAGTCAACCGGGAAAAAGCGCCCAGCAGTTCTTCTTCCTGAGAAGAACTGTCCATAGGCAGCAGCACTGTGCTTTCCTGCTGCGTCCCTTGGGGCATATTGGACGCAAACCCCGCGGCAAGACCATTACGCAGCGCATTCACACACAGGCTGGCCGCAAGGCGAATTCCCTCTTCAACAGGCAGAGCATCCTTTTCCTGAATAAAGTTATCCCATTGATCGTCCCGATACTGCACATTCAAAATCACCATCAGTCTTGTCCGGGTGGTATAATCCCGCACACGGACCTGCACCTGCCCTGTGCGGGCTGTGGCAGGCCAATGAATATCCCGCACCGGATCTCCCGGCTGGTATACCCGAATGCCCCGAACCAGAAACGGATCCTGCAGAAGCTGATTTCGCTTAGCCAGATCTCCCAGTACCCGGTTCATAGGTAACGGTATTTCCTCCGGTGTCAGCAGCCGGGGATACACCATGACCGGTGTACTGAGCCTCTGAATCTTCCAGATACGGCTGATTCCCAGCAGATCCCCGGCGGTCAAAGTGGCATTCCCCAGATCATAGTACCCTCGACGCAGGAATTTCACCCGGTGCTTACGGCGGATCTGCTGATAGGGCATCAGCGTAAAACAGCTGCAGTAATACATTTCTCCGCTCACATGGAGATTCTCCTGTTTTCCCAGCTGCAGATTCGGTGATATGTAGCTTTCCACACGAACCCATGGGATCAGAAAGGCTCTGTCGTTGCGCACCACTTCCACCAACTCGCCTTCCTCTCCCTCAAATACAGCAGGAGCAGAAAAGGTTCGCCAGCAGCTAAGGTTCTTCAGTCCCTTCCGTACCATCCAGAACCAAAGTATATACAGGATCACAAGCGCCGCCAAAAAGTTCAGTATACTCATACGTTACTCTCTGTGGGAACCGGTACCGTTTCCAGCAGGCCTTCCACGAAACGTCTGCTGTCATTCTGATAGCTGATATTGCGCATTTCAATACGGTGGGCCAGCACGGGAACAGCCAGCTCCTTCACATCATCCGGAATCACATAGTCCCGGCCACGAATGGCAGCCAGCGACTGGGCGCAGCGCATCAATGCCAGCAGTGCACGGGGAGACGGACCCAGACGCACCTTGGCAGGATCTCTTGCAGCCTCGCACAGAGCCGCCATGTAACGCATAATATCCTCGCTGACAGCACACTGTTTGCACAGCTCTGCCGCTTTATTGATCTGCTCAGAGAGCGCAACAGGCTCGATCTGTGCCAGGGGCTGGTCATGGATAAACCGCTGCAGCAGGAACACTGCCTCATCCTGTGTGGGATAACCCAGAGAGAGCTGCATCAGGAAACGGTCAAGCTGTGCCTCCGGCAGAGGGAATGTACCCTGTGTTTCCACAGGGTTCTGGGTGGCAATGACCAGAAACGGGCTGCTCAGCGGATAGGTCACACCGCCCTCGGTAATCTGCCGCTCTTCCATACATTCCAGCAGGGCAGATTGGGTTCTGGGTGTTGCACGGTTAATTTCGTCTGCCAGTAGAACATTGGTAAAGGCAGGCCCCTTGATAAAAGTAAACACGCCATCTTTCTGGTTGTAGATCCGCAGACCGGTAATATCAGAGGGCAGCAGATCGGGGGTAAACTGAATCCGGGAAAAGGCACAGCTTAAGGATTTTGCCAAAGCCTTTGCCATTGTGGTCTTGCCGGTGCCGGGTACATCCTCCAGCAGCACATGGCCACCGGCCAGCATAGCCGTCAGGATCAACTCCACCTGTGTATCCTTTCCCACAATGACCTTGCCGATGTTCTTCTGGAGTTTTTTTGCCATTACGGCAATCTGTGCGTATTCCATATTATCAGTCCCTTTGATTGGATTTTCCTTCATTTTATCATAGAGAAGCTCTTCATACAATACAGTTTCACGTCACCATATTAAGAAGCTTTGTGTTCAACATATACTGTTTTTTTCCTACACGCCCGCTATGGCCAAGGCGCTATCCATATGCTTTGATAATATCAAGACTGCCAGTAATCCACTTTATGGGGAAGGTCAATATCCCTTGCCCGGAAGATAGGATCTTCTCCTTCTTTCCGCTTGCGGATAAAATCATCCAGCGCCCGGAAGGCGTATTTGCCCAGAATGATGGTTACCGGCATATTGATCAGCGCCATGCCACCCATGGTAATATCCGCAATGTTCCAAAGCAGGTCGGCACTCAGACCCGCCCCCAGAAAAATCACAAAGGATGCGATCAGATAGTAAATAGTATTGAACCGCTTACCCGGTGTTCTTCCCAACAGATAGGAAAAAGCCTTGTCCACATAAAACAGATTACCTAAAAGTGTGGTAAAGGCGAACATGATCATGGCCAACGTAATAAATATGGGGCCAAAATCTCCCAGCGTTGCCTGCACCGCCGCCTGCACATAAGGCGCGCCGGACAGGGCCTCCGTAGGCTCAATGCCCGAAGCCATGCACATAAAGGCTGTGGCCGAGCAAACAAGGATCGTGTCGATAAACACGGAAAGCACCTGCACCAAGCCCTGCTTTGCAGGATGCGCCACCTCAGCAGATGCGGATGCGTTGGGTGCTGAACCTACGCCTGCTTCATTGCTGAAAAGCCCCCGCTTGATACCGTACATGACGCAGGAGCCGGCAAAGCCGCCAAAAATCGCCTCCAGATCAAAAGCACCTGTAAAAATCTCCCGAAAAATAGCAGGCAGAGCAGCCGCATTCATAAGTGTGACGATCAGTGCAATCAGAATATAGGATGCGCCCATGAAGGGTACAATCAGGGTAGTAGCCCGGATGATCCGCTTGCCGCCGCCAAACAGGCAGAAGCACACGATCACCGCCAAAACCAGTCCAATGATCCACGGCGAGATGGCTGCATCATAGAAAGAATAAGCAGAGAATGTGGACTGCAGATTGTAGGACGCCAGCATATTAAAGCCCACACCGTAGGTCAGGATCAGAAATACGGAAAAAATCGACGCAAGGGTGCGGTTTTTCAAAGCCGCTTCAATATAGTAGGCAGGGCCGCCATAGCTGCCATCAGGGCCTTTTCTCTTATAGATCTGGGCCAGCGTGCTTTCCACAAAAGCCGATGCCGAACCGATAATGGCAATGCCCCACATCCAGAACACCGAGCCGAAGCCGCCCAGACACAAAGCTGTAGATACACCTATGATATTGCCTGTTCCCACCCGGGACGCAGTAGATACCATCAGCGCCTGAAAAGATGACACACCTTTGCCATCCTTTGGCTTTTCCATCACCGCCCGGAACTGCTCCTTCAGCAGTCGGAACTGAACGAACTTGGTGCGGATGGAAAAATACAAGCCGCCCAGCAACAGCAGAATAATCAAAATATAACTATAGAGCGCATCGTTTACCGATGCCACAAGTGCTTCAAACATGATATTTCCTCCCTTGTTTCTTCTAATCTTATAAAACCGTCGTCAGATGCACAGGTCCCACACCATTCTACGCGTTTACGGAATAGTCCTTTTTGAAGCCGTGGGCACCAAAGATCTGCCACTGCCCCACACCCAGCCGCTGCATGACTGCCCTTCTTTCCTCCGCGCATAGCCTCGGATCGGTATCCACAGAGGTCATCAGAATGGGCGCATATTGGTTATACTCCGCCTGTTCCGGTGTCAGCCCGTGGATATTGATATAAACGTCCCCGGTAATGGCAATATGTCTGGCGTAATCGATCAGCACGATCTCGCCGGGCAAATGACCGCCTTTGCCTTCATAGACCTCAAAGTGCAGTTCTTCAAAATCGAAAAATCCGATTTGGGTAAGGGGCTCTTTCAACTGCGCAACATCATTCCACAGAGCTGTTACCCGCTGGGGATCTACCGTCTGATAGGAAGTCAGAATTTTGCAAATATTGATATAGGGCTTGTGCAGCGGGTTTTCCTCCCGGTATCCGCCGTTTCCAAGGTATTCATTTTCTAAGCAGCGAGCCGTTCTGGGGCTGGCGATGATTTCGTCAAACAACGGCAGCAGACCGCAATGGTCCACATCCCCATGGGTCACCAGAATGGTTTTCTTCATATTGTCAAAATCCGGAACGATCTTCTTGAAAACCGCAAGCATTTCCTGGCTATAGCAGGCATATCCGCTGTCTACAAACAGCACCTTATCATTGCTTTTAATAATCATGGTGTTGCTGCCGCAAGGCGGCTCTATCAAGATGATCTCCGTGTTGTCGGTTACCTTGTGCTTGCTGATTCTGGGCATAAAGGCCTTGCCTTTGGAAGCCCCCAGCAGCTCAGCGAATTTGCTTATGCTGTCAAAGGTTCTGTAAGGTGACAAGCCCTGTTCATCCAGCGTCTGCATGGCCAGATTAACGTGAACCAGAAGTTCCCGGCTGACATCTTCAGCAAGTCCCATGGTTTGGGACAGCCCCATAACATAGGTGTTATAGAAAATACTGTTATCGTACACCTTTTCCGAGCTGTTATACTCAATGACCCGGACCTTGCAGATTTTTTCCACTTCTTTCAGGAATTCGGAAATTTTATCAAAATCCTCAACATACAGACCCATTTTAAACTGTTGATAGTCTGTGCCGTTTTCCTGAGAACTGATATAGGAAATATTGAAATTGAAATCGTTGATAAGGGTCAGCACGTTTGTGACGCTGCCGGGTACATCCTCAAGGCAAAATTCAATCAGTACAACACTTGTTTTGCTTGCGTTGCTTTGCAGATATCCGATCTTTTCCAGCTCCACATCTGCCTTGTTGAGCTGTTCTTCCGTACCCTCCGCATCAATAAACAGGGTGTGGGAATCCACCGCTTTATTATAGCTGACACGGGTAATATTGATTCCCAAAGCCGAAAAACACTTGCTTGCTTTTAAAAACGCACCGATATGATTGGGCATGGATGTTACATATGTCTTTTTCACTTATATTACCTCGTTTTCAACCGCATTACTCTGTCTGCATTTCACGATCGCTTCGGTTATATCCGTCAGTACAAGCTCACCGTTTTGATTGTAGGCTTCTATGGTAACCTCCACAAGACCGTTCTTGGGGCTTCTTTTAACAAGCTTCGTTACCGTTGCGTTTCCTGCCAAAATGTCGTCTGCATATACAGGCTTCAGCCATTCTATTTTGGTAGACTTGCCCGCCAACAGCTCTCTGCCAAAAAAATCCACCTCAAGATACTTTGCCCACACCGACATAAAAGACATGACCCCCGGTGCAATCAGTTCCCCAAACGGTGTGCTTTTTGCATATTCCTCATCGGTATGCAGCGGGATATTGTCGTAATCCCGGGCAAACGCCATCATTTTTTCTTTTTTTATCACAGCGGGCGCTGTTTCTACCCGCATACCCAATTTAAGATCATCAAAATACATACTATCACCCTGCCGCGAATTATAGCATCAATTCGGCATAAAATCAACGATTTGCCACCAAATACCGCCCCCGGGACGGCCCCCATCCCATACGCAGTAAATGTCGACTTAACCTTGACAGATGCACCGCGTGCCGGTGGTATGCACAGGCCCCCTTAGAGCCTTTTACCAGCCGAGCCTATAGGCTCATCGAATTATCTTTCGCTTGCGTATTCTGCCCTACTACCGCAGATGCGGCGCGTTATTTGAAAATTTGCCAATAGAATCTGTAGGGTTGATCATATTGATCGACCACTACATTCACAGGATGTAGATACTCATTTTTTTGTTTTACTGAACCCATAGGGACGACCTTCCGGCAAACCCAGAATATAATCGGCACTGACTTTATAGTAGTTACAAAGCGTCTGCAAATGCTTGATGGGCATTTCCTGCTCGCCCCGTTCGTATTTGCCTACCTGATTTTTCGATGTTCCTAATATTGTGGCAATCTGTGCTTGCGAAAGGTCATGATCGGTTCTCAAATCCCGGAGTTTTTGCGCATATTCACTCATAATGGAAACCTCCATTTGTTAGTATATGCTAAATATAGCACGACACCCGAAAAGGTGCTTGTAAAACACCCTATAAGGTGCTAAAATAGCAACAGACATCGTCTAGGGTGTTTTAACAACAACTGGGAGGCTACTCTATGAACATTTATGTGGAAAAACTAAAATCGTATCTGCTGGAACAGTTGCCGGATTATGGAGACAGCGATGCTTCATCACTGCTGGAAATGCTTTATGATTACTACACCACGACAACCCCTACTATAAACGAGCGTATACGCAATTACTTCAGTGTGCTGGACAATATACTTGCTCCCTTATCGTGGGAGGAAAACAACGCAGTGTTTGACCTGACCTGTACCCTCTGCTCAGAATATGAGCGGCATGCCTTTTTAGAGGGGCTCCATGTGGGTGTGCGATTGATTACGGAGCTGTCGGAACACTAATTTTTTCGGCGGGGGATTGTTCCCGCCAAAAAAAATGTGGAATATCCCGAAAGTGAAAAATGTTGCTACATCATGTTGCCGCTACAGGAGCAGCATAGAGCCAATGCCGGCCTTTCGAATCCCACTACCTCATCAAAAAACGACACCACCTGTGTCAGGTGGTGTCGTTTTTTGTCTATGGGCTACGAAAAAGATATTTTGGATAAGTTTGCAAACAAATTCGAACTCTCACATAAAGAATGAAATCCTTGCTGTCGCAAGGATAAAATCTGCTTTGCAGATGAAATCCACTATCGTGGATGAAATTAAATCCACCCATCGTCGCAACGATTTCATCCGACCGAAGGGAGGATTTCATCATCGAAGATGGTTTCACCCACCCGCAAGGGTGGATTTAGTTGAAAACGACAGATTCCTGTCGGAATCTGTCGTTTTCTGGCGGAGACGGTGGGATTCGAACCCACGTGCCGTTGCCGGCAAACTGATTTCGAGTCAGCCCCGTTATGACCACTTCGATACGTCTCCATATATATATTAATTTTTCTGAAATGCAATAATCCTAGCAATCCGCATCACGGGGCGCCCCGTTATGTCCTGTTGCGGTGCCCGAAATTTTTATCGCTTCGCTCTAAAATTTCGACCGCTGCCACTCCGTTTTGCTCGCTTCATCTGCCACAGGCAGCGCTCGCAAACGTCCCCACTTTGATGCGTATCCAAGTCAACGGCGTTATTATATCAGCAGACAGTTAAAAAATCAAGTTTTTTCCCCGACAGCCGGCTTCTTTTTCGCCAATTCCATTATCTCGCCCATTTTCTCCATGATCTTTCCGTAATTCTCCCGGCAATGGGGTCTCCGGCAATCAGAACAGTCCTTAATACCGCTTTCAGTGTATGTGAAATTGCCGCCGCACCGATCTCCCAGCGCATACAGCGGGCAATAGCAGAACAGGCAGCTAAACTTATCCGGATCCGCCCCCCGGTGGCAGGGAAAATACTCACATTCTTTGTTCTGAAAAAAATCGTAATTTGCCATAATCGCGACCCCTTTCTGCCTTTGCTTTTAGCCTGTGTTGTGGTATAATCGTGTATAGATTCAGCACACCGTCCACGGGTACACCTGGGGCGGTTCTAATGTGAATTCCACTGGTTTTCCCGTACCCGGATGGGTAAATGCCAGCCGGCAGGACCACAGAGCAATCTCGCAGTTGTCCTCCAGCAGACTGTATTTTCTGTCCCCCACCAGGGGCATGCCCCGTCCGGAGAATTGCGCCCGAATCTGGTGGGTTCTTCCTGTTTGCAAGCGAATCCGTACTCGGCTGAGATCCTGTGCATGGGCAAGCACCCGGTAATCCAGAATGGCCTCCTGCACATCTTTCCCCGGTTCTGTCACAATATAGGTCTTGCGCTCCTGCTTGTTGCGCAGGAGGAGATCCCGCATAGTGCCCGCATCCTGCTCCGGGCTGCCATGGACTATCGCCAGATATTCCTTTCCGAATTCCCCGTCCCGGATCTGCCGGGATAATTCGGACGCGGCTTTTGCCGTTCTGGCCAATACCATCAATCCGGACACCACCCGGTCCAGCCGGTGAACTGTCCGCACATTGGCGTTCGGATCGCCCAATTCCTGCCGCACCAACTCCGGAACGCCACCCGGTTCATCGGTAGAAAGTACCCGGGCAGGTTTCACGCAGACCACAATTTCCTTGTCCTGATAGATAATTTCCATAAACTGCTCCATAGTTTTTTCCTTATGGTAACAGATATTTTTGTACATTTCAAGTCAAAAGGAGACTTCCTATGAAAATCGTTATTCTGGACGGCTTTGCCGTCAATCCCGGTGATCTGAGCTGGGATACGCTGAACCAGTTTGGAGAAGTAACCGTCTACGACCGCACCCCGGATGACCTTGTGATAGAGCGCATCGGTAATGCAGAAATCATTGTGACCAACAAAATCCCCGTCACCGAGCAGCTTTTGGATGCCTGCCCCGCCATCCGGATGATCTGTGTCTCCGCTACCGGCTACAATGTTGTAGACTGTGAAGCTGCAAAAAAGCGGGGCATTCCCGTTTGTAATGTGCCAGCCTACGGCACCAGTGCCGTTTCCCAATTTGCCTTCTCGCTGCTTTTGGAGCTGTGCAATGCAGTGGGATACCACAGCAAAGTTGTCCACGACGGCAAATGGACAAACTGCCCCAATTTCTGCTTCTGGGATACGCCCCAGATGGAGCTGGCAGGCAAGACCATAGGCATCATCGGATACGGCGCCATCGGCAAAGCCGTCGCCAGGATCGCAAGAGCGTTTTCCATGAATGTCTTAGCCTGCAGCAGAACGCCGCAGGAAGGCTGCGTAACGCTGGACGAAGTTCTTTCCAAGTCAGATATTATTTCCCTCCACTGCCCCCTGTTTCCTGAGAATACCGGCATGATCAACGCCGAAACCCTCGCAAAAATGAAGGATGGTGCCATTTTGCTGAACACCGCCCGGGGGCCGCTGATCAACGAGGCGGACGTTGCGGAGGCTCTCCGTTCCGGCAAGCTCCGGGGTGCTGCGGTAGACGTTGTCTGCCGCGAGCCCATTCCGGCGGATTCCCCCCTGCTGTCCGCCCC
>JAZNPV010000054.1:0-8827 GCA_045589835.1 Faecousia sp. | reverse complement strand
CAGATGGATTATCTGACACCGGAGCTACTGAGAATTCTAAAGCCCGGACGGGTAGCGGCTATCCATGTCAAGGATCGTGTGCTGTTCGGCAATGTCACAGGGTACGGTATGCCAAGCATGGAACCTTTCCATGCCCAGTGTATTTCACACTACATGAAGCATGGCTTTATCTATTTCGGCATGATCACCGTGACCACCGATGTTGTCCGGGAGAACAATCAGACCTACCGCCTGGGCTGGACGGAGCAGTGTAAGGACGGCAGTAAGATGGGTGTCGGCTGTCCGGAGTACATATTGCTGTTCCGTAAGCTGCCAACGGACCGCTCCAAGGCCTATGCCGACGAACGGGTAGTCAAGGACAAAACAGATTACCCTCTGAGTCAGTGGCAATTGGATGCTCATGCATTCTGGAGATCCAGCGGCGACCGGAATCTGCTGCCTGATGAGCTGGCACGGTTGAAAATGTCCGACCGGATGCGCCGTTTCCGGGAATATAGCAAAACTCATATTTATGACTACGGCGAACATGCGGCCCTGTCCTATGCACTGGAAGAGCGGGATGCAATTTCCAAAGAGTTTATGACGGTACCGCCTGCGTCCATCCATCCGGATGTCTGGGACGATATCAGCCGCATGAAGACACTGAACACTGCCCAGAGCCAGAGAAGAAAGCAGCTCCATGTCTGCCCTCTGCAGCTGGATATTGTGGAGCGTGTCATTGGGCGGTGGTCAAATAAGGACGATCTGGTATTTGATCCCTTTGCGGGCCTAGGCACCGTTCCGATGATGGCCGTCCGCCATGGTCGGAAGGGCTATGGCTGTGAGCTGAACTCTGGGTACTTTGCAGATGCGGTTGGGTACCTGAGAGCGGAAACAACAGAGATTGAACAGCCCAGCTTGTTTGATCTGATGGAACAGGAGGCTAGTCAGTGAACTGCAAATTTTGTAAAGAAGAAATGTGCGTAAATCCAAAATGTCCTGTGAGAGCAGACTACTGTCCAGTGCCAGATATGCCCGGAGTGTGCAAGTACGAAGAGCTGTCAGATCCGCTCTTTGCGGCGGTAGAAACAGCCTACCGCAATGGCGCGGAAGCTATGCGCAGAGCGGCTATCAAAAAGATTTTGGAATTGGAGGGAGGTTGCTTAGGTATTCAGAAAGCCGCCTTCGTTATTGCCCGAGATGCAATCAAACAGCTGGAGGTGTCTATGTAATGGCAAACGCTAGAAAATGCGGCTATTTCAAGCCCGTCAAGAAGACAGCTAATCCCATCCGGTGGAATTACAGAAAGGGGCGGCCTTATGGTAAGAAAAAGAACGCTGGATAACATCGAACGGGATTCTGCAGACGATTTCTGTGGAACCTGTCTTCGGTGGAGTGAATGTAACGGGGTAGATCGAGAGAAATGCCCACTGTGGAAGGAGGAAGATTCTGATGAACTGGAAATTTGAAGCAATCGATAAGCTGAAACAGTACGAAGCGAAGAGGCATGCCATTAATGTAATTCCGGAAGAGATTGACCGGTTGGAAGCGGCTATGCAGAGCATTCGCAGTGCAACCTCAGATGGTACACCTGTAAAAGGTGGGGGCAGCGGTAGGGAGGATGCATACATTTCCAATATCGTTCGCCGAGAAGAATTGGAGCGTTCACTGGAAGAGGTACAGAAATGGGTTGATTTCGTGAATGCGGGATTGTCGTTCATTGCTGAAGATGAGCGAATGATTCTTGACAGATTCTACATTAACCCGGCCAAGGGAAATGTAGATAGGCTTTGCATGGAACTGGGCTGTGAGCAGGCGACAGTTTACCGAAGACGGGAGCAGGCACTCCGGAGCTTCACCCTGGCGCTGTACGGCTGCATGGAAATCTGAAATTGATAAAAAAGTGAGAAGATTTTTTTATCCGGATGTGCTATACTGGCACAAATGAAAAAGCGCAAAAGACCTGGGAGAAATCCCGGGTCTTTTTTGCGTGCTATTGAGAGAGGTGGTGACTGTGGCCATTGATTGGGTGGCGATTAAGAATGATTATATCAATGGCGGCGGAAGCTACCGAAAACTTGCGGAGAAATATGGAGTCAACAAAGACACCATAGCGCAAAGGGCTAAAGCTGAAAGCTGGATAGAACAGCGAGACATCCAGATAGACAAAACCCAGACAAAAATCATACAAGAGACAGCGGATGCTATTGTCCAAAGTGAAGTTGACAGAGTCACAAGGCTTCTGGCAATTTCTGATTCTTTGCTGTCAAAGATAGAACAGGCTGTTGGGGAATTGGATATAGCACAGGTAACCAACAAGCGAAAAGTAAAGGTCATTGAATACAACAACCCAGGACGGGCAGACAAGCCCACAAAGGAGATTATCGACGAAACCGAAGAAATTCTTGAGGTAAGATCTATTGTTGACAGGAAGGGCCTGCAACAGATTGCAACTGCATTGAAGGCGGTTTGGGATATTTCCTTGGAAGATGGCAGTCTGAATGCCGGACAGGATGCAGAGGATGATCCTCTGACCAAGGCACTGACCGAAGAAGCGGAGAGATTGGACCATGCCGATATCGAATAAGCAGAAGCAGATCATGGCCTTTCCGTTCACGAAATACGATGCGCTTATTTGTGACGGCGCAATACGAAGTGGCAAGACTGTGTTCATGACACTTTCTTTTGTTGACGATGCTATGCGACGGTTCAATGGTCAGCGGTTTGGTATCTGCGGCAAGACTGTGGACAGTGCGGTAAAAAATATCATCATGCCATATCTGGGATTATCCTATGCAAAGAAAAAGTACCGTATTCAATGGCGGCGGTCTGACAAGCTGCTGGTGGTATCCCAAGGCAATAAACAGAACGTGTTCGAAGTGTTCGGCGGTAAGGATGAAAGCTCCTTCATGCTGATCCAGGGCCGCACACTGGCTGGCGTTCTTCTGGATGAGGTGGCGCTGATGCCCAGATCCTTCGTGGAACAGGCTATGGCACGTTGTTCTGTGTCCGGCTCCAAACTGTGGTTTAACTGCAACCCGGATTCACCACAACATTGGTTTTATACGGAATGGATACAGAACGCAAAGGAACGAAATGCCCTGCACCTGCATTTCCTTCTGGAAGATAACCCGTCCTTAAGTGATGGCATCATACAGCGGTACAAGTCTCTTTACACAGGTGTATTCTATCAGCGTTACATCCTGGGTCTGTGGGTGCTTGCGGAAGGTCTGGTGTATAACTTCCTGGAGGATTACATCACCGACAATCAGCCCAGAGGAGCGGAGTATTACATCTCCGTGGACTATGGCACACTGAACCCCTTCTCTGCCGGACTGTGGAGTGTGACCGGAAACAAGGCCGTCCGCATTCAGGAATACTACTATGATGGCAGAAACAAAAAGAAGCAATTAACCGATGAAGAATACTGCAATGAAGTTGAGAAGCTGGCGAAGGACTACCCCGTCACAAAGGTGATCGTGGACCCTTCGGCAGCTTCTTTTATTACCGCTCTGAAGCGCCGGGGATTCCGGGTGCAGCAGGCGGATAATTCTGTGCTTGACGGTATCCGGCGGACTGCCGTGTATCTCAAGAACGGAAATATCAAAATCCATCGTTCCTGCGTGGATGCGATCCGGGAGTTTGGTTTGTACCGGTGGGACGAAAAGAAAAGTGTGGATGCGGTGGTCAAAGAAAATGACCACGCTATGGATGATATCCGGTATTTCTGCAATACCATCATGCGGAAAAGAGTGAGGGACGTTGTCTGATGGGATTACTTAACAGGATAAGGGGATGGTTCTCCATGCTCATCAAGAGCAAAGCAATGGATGAATTTAATATCGAGCCGATCAGCTCAGAGCAGATGCAGAGCTGGGTCAATGAATGTATCAACATCTACCAGGGTAATCCCTGCTGGCTGAATGAAGATGACCACATTGATACCATCAACATGGCGAAAGCTGTTGTATCGGAAACGGCCCGGCTTGTTACGCTGGGCATCGGTATCAAGCTGGGCGGCTCTGCAAGAGCGGACTGGCTTCAGCAGCAGATCGACAAGGTTTATTTCCAGTTCCGGCACTGGGTTGAATATGGTTGTGCTTACGGAACTGTGATTCTGAAGCCGAACGGAGACAGTATTGACCTGTACACACCGGATATGTTTGAAATCGTCCACGTGAACAATGGAGTAATTGACGGTGTAATATTCCACAACTGGAAACAGGTGGGAAAGAAATGGTACACAAGACTTGAGTACCACCGGTTTGACGGCGACCTGTACAGAATCACCAACAAATGCTATCTGGGAGATAAGCCGGATGACACCAAAGAAAGCGTTGATATAAAAACAACTCCTTGGGATTATCTGTCTGAAGATGTTGCAGTTTCCAACATGGAGAAACCGCTGTTCGGTGTGTTCCGCACTCCGCAGGCGAATAACATCGACATGGATTCTCCCTACGGCCTTCCGATCTTCTCCGAAGCGGTGCAGGAACTGCGGGATCTGGATATTGCATACTCCCGGAATTCCAAGGAAATCAAGGACAGCAAGCGCCTTGTTATGCTGGACTCTGACAGAGTGCTGCCCGGTGGCGTTGGAAACCTTGACCGGGTATCCCTGCCGGATTACATCAGACTGGTTGACGGCGACACTTCCACGGAAAGCGATGTGTACCATGAAATCAACCCTGCACTGAACACGGACACCCGCCTTACAGGAATCAATGCGCTGCTGAGTCAGATCGGCTACAAGGTGGGCTTCTCCAATGGGTATTTCGTATTCAACGAATCCACGGGAATCCAGACCGCCACACAGGTTGAGGCAGACCAACAGCGAACCATCCAGTTTATCAAGGATGTCCGGGACAAGCTGGAAAGCTGTCTGGATGGCCTGATCTATGCGTTGGATGTATTTGCTTCGCTGTACAGTTTGGCTCCAAGGGGAAAGTATGAAATCACCTACGGTTTCGGTGATATCACATACAACGTCGAAGAAGACCGGTCCAGATGGTGGGGATATGTCCAGGCCGGTAAAGTCCCTGCTTGGATGTACTTCGTAAAATTTGAGAGTATGACCGAAGAAGAAGCAAAGGCTATGACTACTGAAGCACAGCCGAAGACTCCAACTTTATTTGAGTAAATATGTTAACTCCATCTTATCTGCTACACGCAACAGAACCGGCTGAGGAAATAGCCGAAAAATTACATAGTGACATTTTAAACCGGATTATTGAGAGAATCATGATCCGGTTTAAACGTGGTGACGATTATGTCCTGACGGCTGTTGATAAGTGGCAGATAGAGACTCTGCAGCAGGCAGGATTCCTTCTGGATGACATTCAGAAAGAGATTGCGGCTGCCACTCCATACATGCAGTCTGAAATAGCGGAAGCCATGGAGGATGCCGGTGTCCGGGCAATGGAGTATGACGATAAGATATACAAGGATGCCGGAATCAAACCCGCTCCGCTTGTACAGTCTCCGCAGCTGATAAGCATAATGCAAAGAGACTTTGATGCGACGGCGGGAGAGTGGCAAAACTTTACCAGAACAACCGCAGCGGCGGCACAGCAGGCTTTTATAGACGCTTGTGACAATGCGTACCATCAAGCCATGACCGGAATGATATCCCCGTCCCAGGCCGTCAGAGAAGCCCTGGGAGAACTTATTCTCAACGGAGTGGAAGTATACTATCCGAGTGGACACAAGGACACGATCGAAACGGCGACCGCGAGAGCGGTTCGCACAGGTATATCACAATCTTCTGCTCATATACAGCTTGCCCGGATGGACGAGTTTGGTGTGGATCTTGTTCTCGTATCCTCCCACTTAGGAGCAAGACCGGAACACGCGGTATGGCAAGGCAAAGTTTATTCCAGATCCGGCAATGACGAAAAATACCCTAGATTCGTGGAATCTACAGGGTACGGATCTGTTACCGGACTGTGCGGAGCAAACTGCCGACACAACTTCAGCCCTTATTTTGAGGGCATGAAGAATCCTTTTGAGCAGTACGATTCCGAGGAAAACCAAAAGCGATACGAACTGGAACAGATGCAGCGCATTCTTGAACGCAGAATCCGTCATACAAAGCGGCAGGCTTTGAACTGGTACGCAGCTGGCGATGACGAAATGTTCCAGAGAAAATCCGCATTGCTTCAGCGACAGAACGAAGCGTATAACCAGTTCTGCAAGGAAAACAATCTTAAGAAACGTTCTGAAAGAATCAACATCGCCAAGTGGGACCGGAAACAGGCAGCAAAATCCAGAGCAGCTGCGAAACGTTACAATGAGGATAAAGAATGAGCCTACACAAATTCTACAACCCAAACCCACACAGAAACCGAGTCGGTGATTGCACAGTCCGTGCGATATGTAAGGCAACGGGGCAAGATTGGAACAGAACTTTTTGTGCACTGTCAGCTTATGGCCTTGCCTGCAAAGATATGCCGTCGGCAAACTCTGTATGGGGGAAATACCTCTATGCGCAGGGTTTCCGGCGATATCTGATCGATGATGATAAATTCGACTATACCGTGGAGGACTTCTGCCGGGATCATCCGAAGGGAACCTATATTTTAGCCATTGACGGCCACGTGGTGTGTGCTGTTGATGGCTTTTATTATGACTCCTGGGATAGCGGCCAGGAGATTCCCGTGTACTACTGGACAAGGGGTGATTGATTGCAGATCCGGGACTTTACCCAATCCGAAGCGGACTATTTGCAGGCCGTCTGCAACTTCACCAAGGATGAAAATACACTCTTTGAGCTGCGTTTGCAGGACTGCACGCTGGAAGAATGCGCGGATCGGATGAACCGTTCCATTGATTCTGTCAAGCAACTGTCCCGCCGTGTAAATGCAAAGATTAACCGGGAAATCTAACACTTTTTCCACACTTTTCAGCACCTTTTCAAACACTTTAACGCTCTGTTGAAGTCATACTTTTTATGAGATAATTGAGCCACAGAAAACAAAGGAGGCTCATGCTCATGGCATACTATCCCACAATGCAGCCGTATCCGTACCAGGACCAGCTGAACCAGCTGAGAAGCAACCCCATGCAGATGCAGGGCCAGAGCTTCCAGCAGCCATTCCCGGCACAACCGCAGTTTCCCATGCAGCCGCCCCGGCAGGACCAAAACGGTCTGATCTGGGTGCAGGGTGAGGCGGGGGCCAAGTCCTGGTTTGTCAATCCCGGCGCAACGGTGCTTCTGATGGACTCAGAATCGATGCGGTTCTACCTCAAATCCGCTGACATGAACGGTGTCCCGGCAATGCGTACATTCGAGTATAACGAGGTGGGCGCACCGAAGCCCCAGGAAGACCCGCAGGCGGTGAACTTCGTAACCGTGGATGCGTTCAACGAATTCCGGGACGATGTTCTGAAACGTCTGGAAGACCTGTCCGAGCCGGTAGAAGTGTCTGTATCCCGGAAGGGAAGAAAGGATAATGCCAATGAGTAATCCTCTGTTCAAGGCCCTTGGAGGCAATCAGCAGCCCAACATGATGGCGGATTTCCAGAAGTTCATGCAGAATATGCAGGGCAGAAATCCCCACCAGGAAATTGCCAACCTTTTGCAGTCCGGTCGCGTGTCTCAGCAGCAGCTAAACCAGGCACAGCAGATGGCGCAGCAGTTCATGGGCATGTTCAAACGTTGAAAACTGTGGCCACGGTTTCAATAAATTATCTTATAAGGAGTTGTGACAATTGGACGGTAACTACACTCTCTCCGACATTGCAGCTGTAACTGACGGAAACCGCAACAACGGTATGTTCTGCGGCGACTGGTCTGCATGGATCATCCTGTTCCTGCTGTTCGGCCTGTTTGGTAATAACGGCTGGGGCGGCTTCGGTGGTGGTTTCGGCGGCGGTGGCTCTGGTTTCCAGGGTTTTGCAACCAGAGCTGACATCAACGAGGGCTTTGCTCTGAACGGCCTGCAGACCGGCATCACCGCAATTCAGCAGGGCATCTGTGATTCCACCTATGCACTGACCGGTGCGATCAAGGATTGCTGCTGCACCACCCAGCGTGCCATTGATGGCGTGAACTTCAACATGGCAAACGGCTTTAACTCCGTGAACCAGACTGTGAACACCGCTACCCGTGACATTCTGGAAAACAACAACGCCAACACCCGCGCAATTCTGTACTTCCTGACCACTGACAAGATCGCAACCCTGACCGCTGAGAACCAGAGCCTCAAGTTCCAGGCATCTCAGACCGCTCAGAACGCTTTCATCACCGCAAACCAGGAAGCACAGACCGCAACCCTGCTGCGCAGACTGGGCGCTGACTGCCCCACTCCCGCTTATGTGGTACAGCCTCCCACCCCTGTGCACTTCCCCTATAACAACTGCGGCTGCGGCAATAACTTTGCCTACGGCTACGCAGGCTAATTCGTATACGTATCTTCCCGGCGGAAGATACGCCGGGATCTACGGTATCAACCGTTATTCCGGGGGCGGCATAAGTCGCCCCTATACGAAAGGAAAATGCTTTTGATCGAACTTATTAACACCGCTGTACAGACCGTTGATATCGGTCAGTCTGTGGTATATAACAACGCCGCCGTCCGCAGCACCTGCGGCAGAGAGCGGCACAGACCGGGCAGCGCATTTGTCACGCTGCTTCCTCCCGGCAGATATCTGGTGACCTTCTCCGCTAATATCGCGGTCCCCACCGGTGAGACTGTCGGTGAAATTTCCCTGGGTATCACTCAGGACGGCGAAGTCCTTGGCGGTTCCCTGATGAGAGTTACACCGGCAGCAGTTGAGGAATACTTCAATGTTTCCTCTCAGCACTATGTGGATACCTATTGCCAATGCTGCGTGAATGTTGGTGTTC
>JAZNPV010000053.1:0-4623 GCA_045589835.1 Faecousia sp. | reverse complement strand
GTGCCAGCGGGACCACGCATCAGGAAGTTACGCATCTGCATGGATCTGCCGGTGGTCTTCTGGGCATGGCGGCAGATATTGACCACCTGCTCCGGGATGATGTACCAGTCCTCCAGCTTCGGCACCAGGCTTTCTTCCAGGACAGAAAGCTTTCTGCCGGGTGTCAGCTGGTATTTCCCCTCAAAATCGGTATGGAGGATCTGTCTCGTAGCCGCACTGATGGTGACCTTGGCGGTCTTGGCAAAGATGGTGAACTCGCCTGCCACAACCGTGTTGGGAGTATATGCGCCGGAATCCAGCTGAGCCTGGGAAACCCGCAGCACATTGCCGGACTTCTCTACCTTTGCCTTGATATTTGCGGGGCAGGTCTCATCCTTGATGCGCCGGTAGGCGTTGTCGCAGATGATCGCCATGTACTCTGTTGCCTTAGTCAAGTCAGGGTAACCTGCTTTACGCTGATCCATGTAGAGGCCAAAGTTATCCTCAAACTCCTGATCTGCCATAAGCGCAGGGATCATGGCCATGAGAACGGCCGCACCGTCATTGGCGGTCTGATGGAGCCTGTAATTCTCGATCATTTCCGTGTTTTTGTCGTAGCCACTGGCCACGATGTTGCCTGTGGCACTGTCAAACACCACCAGATGGTAAGCATCCGGACCGGAGGAGGACTTGTATTCGGCGACCATTCTGTGGTCGATGACGCCTACTGCGCCCTCCCCTGTGCCGGTCATACAGTCGCAGACCGCATGGACAGCCTTGATGACGGTGGTGGACAGGGTGGCCTCGGTGCCGCTGCCATACTTGGAAGACACCTTAACCTTCTTGGATGTGAGGGTGTCAAACGGAGCCGGTAAAGACCGTGAAAAATTGATAAGGTTGTTGATTGCGACGCTCATAAGTAATGATTCCCTTTCTGCAGTGTTACTGCTCAAATTTGATTTCAATGCCGTCATCGCGGCATTCTGCACCGGTCAGATCGTTCCGCTCCAGCTCCTTGCAGATCTCAGACCAGCTTTCCCGAACGGGAAGCTCCCCGGCACTGATCTGCATACTGGTTTCCCGTCTGCCGATGGCTTCATTGATGCGTTCATTCAACTCCATGATGTGTGCCTCTACCCACTGGAAGGCAAGAAGACCAAAATCCTCAGGGATATCGTCATCTTCTTCCGTTTCAGTGGTTTTGGGTTCCTGCTTCGGCGGCTCCGCACTGGGCGGAGGGGCGGGAGAATCGGTCTGGGGCGCAGCATCGAAAATAACATCGAATACCTGCAGGTTCCGAATCAGAACCAGTCCCCTTTTGTACCCACCTGCACGGTTCAGGATCACATACACCGGATTACCGATAAAGATATCCTCCTGGGCTCTGGCATTTTCCCAGATCCATCTGACATTGGGGTACTTTGCCTCCAGGATCTGCGTGATCCGTTTCTGGATCAGCACATAGGCCATAGCTTTCATATCCCGTTCGGTGGGTTCCTGTACTGCAGGCGCAGCCGGCAGGGCCATTATCGGCTCCACTGGCTCCACCTTCGTCGAAGACAGGAACAGCAGTCTTAGGATTGCCGCAAAGATACCGAGGATCACCAACAGTAAAATCGGCCACAGCCTTGTGATGAACAACAGGAGGGCCAGAAGCCCCAGCATGAGCAGGCCCTCGTATGCCATATGGCGTTTTCTGTCTTTATTACTCATCTGTCTTTCTCCTTTGGTGGGCGCAAAAAAACGCACAAGAGATCTATTCCTAGAAACCCTTGTGCGTTTTATGCGCTTTGATTCAATTGTACTGTCGCCTCCTTACATGTCGAAGAAGGAATTCCCGCCGCCAAAAGGCTGATAACCGGTGAAGCCGTTGGGCATCGTATTGCTTGCAGAGGCGGCCGCAGGATTCCCGGCAGGGTGCTGAGAGTCGGCGGTTGCTTTCTGACCGTCTCCAGCGTTCTTGCTGCTGCCACTGAAGCAATACTCGATCTCATCCAGAATGATGACGGGCATAGTCTTCTTCGTATTTGCCTCATCTTCCCATACGTCCTCATCGTAGCGGCCAGACAGGTTGATGTGAGAGCCTTCCTTGAGGTCCATCTTGCGGATGCGTTCACACAGGGGGCCGAAGGCCTTCACGGTCAGATTGACCCATCTGTGATTCTTTGCAGAACGCGCATCATAGACCTTTGCGCCGATCCGGAAGCGGACGAAGTCTCCCTTTTCGGAGAACTTCAGCGCAGGGGTGTTGTTCGCACCTTTCGATACGGACACCCCGGTTGCAATGAATTTTAACATGATAACTCCTTCCCGCAGGCTTAGCCTGCATCAGTATGATATATATTTCTACCCGCTTGCTGCGGGAGGAAACCAGGAAACAAAAAAAGTGCCATTTACCCCCAAAAAGGGCAAACGACACTTAACAAAAATCGGAAAACTAACATTTCACTGATGTGAAACTCGGATACTAACATCCCAATTATACCATATTTTCAACTGTTAGTCAATCAGATTCGTATCTCTACTGTGATTCTCTTGATCCTGGCCATCCCTCAGAAGCTTCTCGCATAATTCCAGTGTGATCTCAAGCTTGTGGTCAACCCCCGAGACAGTCCCGTCTGAGTCAGTAAGCCCCTCAACCATGCCTCGGATGCGATCAAGTGAGTCAAGAATTGTCTGAGCCTTCACTGTTTTCATCCCCTTCTTACTGCTAATGTACCAATTACCAGATATATGCCGTCATCCTCATAGACAGGCGCAGTATCGGCAACATACACCTCCAATTCGTCGCCGATTTTCAAATTACGCAGATTATGAAGCTGTCCCACGAGCTTTACTGTTTTCCCGTCACATTGGATCTTGACAGATTTGATCCGTTTTCGAAAGGAACTGAATTCGATCTGTTCGCATATACCCCGGATTACTACATACCTTTTTTCAAGGCAACGATAAAAAAGAAAGGCCGTGTCAGACATGAACACGAGTGCAATCGTGAATCCCGGAAGCAATTGCTGAATTCCGCCTCCGGCTACAATAACTGCCAGGATTAACACGAACCCAAGGAAGCTGCCTGCGATGCGGATCAGGATCTGCTTTCGCAGGACAGCAGGAAAATTCTGATACTGCTCCCTCATTGGAAATACCTCAAAGCAGCACAATGCGCTTCTTTTTCAGGAGCCGAAGAACGAGCTTCACAACATAGTCTCGCTTTTCAGCACGCTCCATCTGGTTTTCGAGGATGTTATCGACGATCGTATCCTTTGTGTAGATGCGTTCGACGAGGGCTTGCACATGCTCCTGGCCAAGATACTTTTCTTCTGGCTGGATGTCTCGCTCCATAAGGAATACCAATTCAGCCATGGAGATCACGAGGCCCGTCTCCCGAATCCATTTTAGAGCGGTTTTCTCATCTCTGGACAGGCCGGAGTATGCGTTCTTGGCCTTTGCGGGAACAAGCCGTACTCTGGTTAAAGCTCGGTATTCCCCTTCCAGGACATCTTCCGTAGCTACAACAAGGCCCATTCTCTCCAGTTGATGCAGAGTCTGGAGCTGGAGCTGATTTCTTGCTGCATCAAAGCCATATCTTCCGTCGAGCCACAGAGCCGCCTGCTCGCCGGTCAGGGTGTAGTCATAGCCGCAGTGCGAAACATAGACGATATGCTCCGTGGAGGGCTTTGTAACGGCACCAATGGATATATATTTCATTCTGTACACCTCTTTCGTACTTACTTACTCTATTACACGATGGACATCTGAAAATTGCAACGCTTAAAGGACATATAAAAGAGCAACACACATCAAAATGATCAAAGTCACACAGGAAATCAGTGCGATAACGTTTCTGACAAGGTCTTTGTCAACACCTTCCTTGACCTGATCCCAGTCCGGTGGCATTACATCGTCGTAATAGCC
Source organism: Faecousia sp. (assembly GCA_045589835.1). Lineage (GTDB taxonomy): Bacteria > Bacillota > Clostridia > Oscillospirales > Oscillospiraceae > Faecousia. Next base: position 732 of record JAZNPV010000053.1, on the reverse strand, counting down.
ATCGTAGCCGGTATCTTTCGGATCGTCTTGACATTCCGGCATAATCTTGTTTTCTGAGTGCTCATCCGTTTTTTTCTTCTTCCTCCATCGCTTGGATTTTTGCTTCTTTTCGGCGGAAGCTTCAGGGTTGGGGAGTGACTTTCCGCACACAGGGCATAAAGAAACGGTGCCGACCAGATACTCGGCACCGCAGTGGGGACAATATTTCATTGATGATCTCCTTCTGCATCAGAATGGGTGGACACTTACATGCCCACCTTCTCACGCTAATACTATAACACATTTTTTCTCCTGTGGGGTTCTTATTTTTTCCTTTTTTATTCCGTCGTTTTTCCAGCTTTTTTCCGGACTTTTTCCTGTAGTGTATCAGCGAATACTGACAGGTTATAGGATAAGGTGGCTGGCATCCATAGATGCCAGCCACAAAAGCGGTTATTGGACTGTAATAACGATCTGATCCTCCGCCGTCCAGTAATGGGAGAAATGGGGGCTGAGCCAGACTTCGTCATAGGGGTAGTTCTTCAGAGGGAATTCGTCATAGAAGTATGTGATATCTCCTTCTTCGTTTGCATCACCAAACATGCTGCTCCACTGGTTGATCTCATACTCATTTCCATCAGCATCATAGAACAGATGACGGAACAGCTGGTACATAGGTGTATCCTCTTCCCAGTCAGCACGGAAGGTCACAATCCAGCCGTTGCCGCTGCGTTCGGCATGATCAAAGGCTGC
>JAZNPV010000052.1:0-33577 GCA_045589835.1 Faecousia sp. | reverse complement strand
CCGCCGCCGATACCGACCTTGACAAAGTCCGCGCCGGCCTCTGCCAGGAAGCGGAAGCCGTCCTTGTCCACCACATTACCGGCACCGATCTTCACGGTGTCGCCGTAGTGCTCCCGGACCCAGGCGATGGTCTTGGCCTGCCAGCAGGTGTAACCCTCAGAAGAGTCGATGACCAGCACATCCACACCGGCCTCGATCAGAGCGGGAACGCGGGTGGCGTAGTCACGGGTGTTGATGCCGGCGCCGACCAGGTAGCGCTTCTTGTCGTCCAGCAGCTCCATGGGATGCTCCTTGTGGGAGGCGTAGTCCTTACGGAACACGAAGCAGACCAGATGGTCGTTCTCGTCCACGATGGGCAGGGAGTTGAGCTTGTGGTCCCAGATGATGTCGTTGGCTTCCTTCAGGGTGGTGGAAGCGGGAGCGGTGACCAGCTTGTCCCGGGGGGTCATAAAGTAGGCAATCTTTTCCGAGGTGTTCATACGGGAAACCCGGTAGTCACGGCCGGTGACAATACCCATCAGCTTGCCGTTAGCAGTGCCGTCGTGGGTAATAGCTACAGTAGAGAAGCCGTTCTGCTCCTTCAGGGCCAGTACGTCTGCCAGAGTGGCATCGGGGGTCAGGTTGGAGGCGGAGACCACAAAGCCGGCCTTGTAGCCCTTGACCTTGGCAACCATAGCTGCCTGAGATTCAATGGACTGGGAGCCGAAGATAAAACTCAGGCCGCCCTCCTTGGCCAGCGCAATGGCCAGAGAATCGTTGGAGACCGACTGCATGATGGCAGAGGTCATGGGGATATTCAAAGAAATGGCAGGTTCCTCCACGCCCTTGCGGTACTTGGTCAGGGGCGTACGCAGAGATACCCGGTCGGGGATGCACTCCTCGGAAGTGTAGCCGGGGATCAGCAGATATTCGCTAAAGGTGTGGCTGGGTTCCGGATAATAATAAGCCATTTGAATAACCTCCTGTAAATGGTGAAAATGTATATAATGATTACCAAATAGTATATCATAGCTTTTTTAGGCGGTCAAGAGAATTCCTTTCTACTTGGCAATACATTTTTACCTTCTGCGCCTATGTTTCATTGGATAGTCTGCCACAGACTGCCCCAAAAACAAATTTGTATTTATCGATTTGCTGCAATTACTAATGTAGGGGCCGACGCCCCCGGCGGCCCCTACGATTTCATTTGGTCAGTAAACGAAGCCATAAACTGAAATTTGTCCGCTGGCGGTTGATAAAAACTTCGTAAAACATGCCTAAAAATGTTGCAATCTTTTTGTTTATATGGTATATTTGAAAGTTAGAGAGCATTTCAATATAAAAGGAGCTGCGAATATGGCAATTCAGGAAAATATTCGTAATATTGCAATCATCGCCCACGTTGACCACGGCAAGACCACGCTGGTGGACGAAATGCTGAAGCAGGGCGGTATTTACCGGGAAAATCAGGCCACCGTGGAGCGCGTCATGGACTCCGGTGATCTGGAGCGGGAACGGGGTATCACCATTTTGGCCAAAAACACCGCCGTTCAGTACAAGGATTACAAAATCAACATCGTAGATACCCCCGGCCACGCCGACTTCGGCGGCGAGGTGGAGCGTATCCTGAAAATGGTCAACGGCGTTATCCTGCTGGTGGACGCCGCCGAAGGCCCCATGCCCCAGACCCGTTTCGTGCTGCAGAAGGCATTGGAGCTGGGCCACAAGGTCATCGTGGCGGTCAACAAGGTGGACAAGCCCGACGCCCGTGTCCATGAGGTCATGGACGAGGTGCTGGAGCTGCTGCTGGATCTGGATGCCACCGACGAGCAGTTTAATTCCCCCACCGTTTTCTGCTCCGGCCGGCAGGGCACCGCGTCCTACGGCCCCGATGAACCGGGCAAAGATCTGATCCCCCTGTTTGAGACCATTGTAAACTATATCCCCGCCCCGAAGGGCGACAAGGATGCCCCCCTGCAGCTTTTGGTCAGCTCCATTGATTATAATGAATATGTGGGCCGGATCGCCGTGGGCCGTGTGGAGCGGGGCACCATTAAAGTCAATCAGGAAGTGGTGATCTGCGATTATCACAATCCGGATGTAAAGGCCAAGGGCAAGGTAGTGGCTCTGTACGAGTACAGCGGTCTGGGCAAGACCCCCATTCAGCAGGCCTCCGCCGGTGAGATCGTGGCCCTTTCCGGTATGTCCGACATCACCATCGGCCGTACCCTGTGCGCCCCCGATGCACCTGACCCGCTGCCCTTTGTAAAAATCAGCGACCCCACCATCGAAATGACCTTCGCGGTCAACGATTCTCCCTTTGCGGGCCGTGAGGGCAAGTTCGTCACCTCCCGGAACCTCCGTGACCGTCTGGAAAAGGAGCTATTGAAGGATGTTTCTCTCCACGTGACCGAGCAGGGCACCGACGCCTTCAATGTAGCCGGCCGCGGTGAAATGCACCTGTCTATTCTGATGGAAACCATGCGCCGGGAGGGTTACGAGTTCTCCGTTTCCACCCCCCGCGTGCTGACCAAAGAAGTAGACGGCAAGATCTGCGAGCCCATCGAAAGAATGGTTGCGGACGTACCCGAGGAGTGCATGGGCTCCGTCATTGAGAAAATGGGCCGCCGCAAGGGCGACCTGCTGAGTATGACCCCCATGGGCAGCCGCTACCGTCTGGAATTCCTGGTCCCCTCCCGGGGCCTGTTCGGCTACCGCAGCGAATTTTTGACCGATACCAGAGGTGAGGGCATCATGTCCTCTGTGCTGGACAGCTACGCCCCCATGAAGGGTGATATTGGGCGCCGGCTTACCGGCAGTCTGATCGCCCACGAAAGCGGCGAAGCCGTTGCCTACGGTCTGAACGCCGCCCAGGAGCGTGGTGCCCTGTTCATCGGCCCCGGCACACCTGTCTATGCGGGCATGGTGGTGGGCATCTGCAGCCGTAACGAAGATATGACCGTCAACGTCTGCAAGCGTAAGCAGCTGACCAATATGCGGGCTTCCGGCTCCGACGATGCCATTCGTCTGATCACCCCCAGAGTCTTCTCTCTGGAGCAGTGTCTGGAATTCCTTGCAGACGACGAGCTGCTGGAATGCACTCCCAAGAGTCTGCGGATCCGTAAGCGGGAGCTGGATCACGGTATCCGGATGCGGGAACTGATGAAGCGCCGCAATATGGAGTAAGCCATGAAGCGTGTTCTGTCTGTTCAGGATCTTTCCTGCCTGGGTAAGTGCAGCCTGAGCGTTGCGCTGCCGGTACTCAGCGCCATGGGCTGTGCCTGTACGGTGCTGCCCACTGCGGTTTTGTCCACCCACACCGCCTTTCCGGCGCCTCATTGCCGCAGCCTGACGGAGGATATGCTCCCCGCTGCCCGGCATTGGAAGTCCGTGGGCGCTGCTTTTGACGGAATCAGCGTGGGCTATCTGGCAGATCCCCGCCAGACAGAGGCTGTTGAGCAGATCCTGGACCTGTTTGATACCCGGGCGGTGATCGATCCGGTGATGGGCGATCACGGCAAGCTCTATTCCCGGCTGACACCGGACCATGTGCAGGCGATGGCACGGCTTTGCCGCCGGGGCGATTACCTGCTGCCCAACGTGACGGAAGCAGCCCTGCTGACAGGCCTTCCTTACCGGGAGCAGCCGGATGAAGGTTACCTGCGGGAGCTGACTGCGGGTATGTTGGCATTCGGCGCAAAGGCTGTTGTCATCACCGGCTTCTTGTGGGACGCCGAAACCACCGGCTTTGCCGGTGCCCACCGGGAAACGGGCCCATTTTCCTACCGGGCCCACAGGATCCCCAAGTCCTTCCACGGCACCGGTGACCTGTTCAGCGCCGTATTCACCGGCAGTCTTGTGCGGGGAAAGCATGTATATGGCGCAGCCTGCCTTGCCGCCGGATTTGTGGAGCGGGTGGCCGCCGCCACCGAAGCGGAAAGTCCCTTCGGCGTGGAATTTGAGCCCCAGCTCCCATGGCTTTGGGAACAGTTATAGGCATCGCCGGGCGCGCAAATGCACGCCCGGCGATTTTCGTGATAAGTTTGTATTTATAACACAAGGGTCTGCCGCAAACTTTTTTGTCTTGCAATAGACCCTTATTTTTTCGGATATGGTGTTTTTTCTTTTGTTCTTCCCAGCAAATAATCAACACTTACATTATACAAATCAGCCAGCTTTATTAAAACATCAACAGGATAATTCAGCACGCCGATTTCATACTGAGAATACGTATTTTGTTTGATATTCAAATACTTTGCGATCTGCTCCTGCGTATAGCCATTATCAATCCGCAGATTTCGTATCGTCTCAAATTTCAGCACATCGTACCGCATAGCATCACCTAAGGACAACATACAATATCTGAAATCAAGATATTGTATTTTATCTTATTTTCAGATATAATGCCCGTATATCCTTACACTTAAGCGGGAGGAACTCTCTATGGATGTTAATGTCCGCAAAAAGCTGCAGCGTGTGGAGATACTGGCCAGAACAGACAGGGATTACCGTGAGATGTACAAGCGATGCTACACACTGGAAAAGCATTTTGATAAAATAGTGAGCCATCTATCCGATAAAGAAATTGACGTGGCTTGGTCATACGTGATGCTGTGTCAAGATATGAGTCTGCGAAAGCTGGAGCTGGCCTGTTCTCACATGGAATTCCTGCAAAAAGAAGCGGAAAAAACGGCTTTCCATTTGGATTCCTATAAAAATAAGACAGAACAATTAAATAATCTGGCAGACAGCGATTACATCTTCAGAACATGGAAATCCAGCTTTGAATCCTACGAAGCGGCGTTCAAGGCATTTGTTGACACACAGCCTGACTCCATTCGCGATTTTCTCCTGGGTTACGCGCAGAGCGGGCAAATGATGCTTCAGCGCAAAGCGGTCTTAGCCTGTCAGCATATGGAATTTATTATACCGGAGGAAACCTACGCAGAAATTTAATCCCTGTGTTCCATTTTTCGGAAAAAGTTGTTGACCTGAAGGGCGCTCCGGTAATGGGCGATCACGGCAAGCTCTATTCCCGGCTGACACCGGACCATGTGCAGGCAATGGCACGGCTTTGCCGCCGGATTTGTGGAGCGGGTGGCCGCCGCCACCAAAGCGGAAAGCCCCTTCGGCGTGGAATTCGAGCCCCAGCTCCCATGGCTTTGGGAACAGTTATAAGTATAGTTGACAGTTGACAATTATGGTGTCCCCTTCGGGGACTTATTGAAATTATTTCCGAAGGAAATACCATAACTGTCCACTGTTCACTGTCAACTGTCAATTTTTATCCCAATTATCGGAAAAAAGTTGTTGACCTGCGTGGAGTTTTCGGTTATAATGTGCTAGCGTGACCATGTATGGTCAGTTATTATGTGTTGCTGCGGCCAATTTTGGCTGTCGAGCATATGTGATTTGACAGGAGGTGTACACCAGATGAAGCGTACCTATCAGCCCAGCCGCCGTCACCGCTCCAAGGTTCACGGTTTCCGGAAGAGAATGGCTACTTCCAACGGCCGCAAGGTGCTTGCCCGCCGCCGTGCCAAGGGCCGTAAGGTCCTGTCTGCCTGAGCGTAACATCAGTCAGCTGAATCACAGCAGTACGATCGCTCATAGCGAAACGGGAGTCCACGCGGGGCGAATGATCATTCGCCCCGCTCCCTTTTTCTTTGGGCGTGTCTCTTGTAATATCTTGCCGTCCGTACAGCGGCTCTTTTGCCCCAGCTCTGCACAACAAATCCCTCAAAATACACCAAGTATTCCCTCGGGATTTGTTGTTTGATCTGCGTCAAAATCTCTCGCTGACGATTCGGCAATCTATTTCTGCGAGACCGCCTTTTATTTTGATTTGTACGAATTAGGGGTTTCATATTTTGGTGTCATTGCAAGCCAGTGTGCAAACTGGTGTGGCAATCTCCAGAATTTTGGGGAGATCTTTATGAAGTTTTCCAGCGCGCTGAAGCTGAATCACATTTTCCGGCGGCTTTACGGTACCACCGGTCAGGCCAACAGTTATCTGGTGCTTTACGCACGGCGTAACCGCACCCAGTATAACCGAGTTGGTGTGACCGTTGGCAAAAAGCTGGGCGGAGCGGTCGTTAGGAACCGCGTACGCCGCCGCCTGCGGGAGGTCTACCGGCTCAATGAAGCCGCATTCGCTCCCGGATGGGACATCGTTGTCGTTGCCAGAAGCCGGTGCATCAATGCCGACTTCACCAAACTGACGCAAGCATATCTATCCCTGGCGGAAAAGGCCGGAATTCTGGTGACCAAGCCGGAATGAAAACACTTTTCTTATTTCTGATCCGCTTCTATCGGCGCAGCATCTCTCCCTATACTCCCCCCAGCTGTCGATTCACACCCACTTGTTCCGCTTACGCATACGAAGCCATCACCAAATACGGGGCCATGAGGGGCGGTTGGCTCGCCCTGAAACGACTTTGCAGGTGTCACCCTTTCTATAAGGGCGATCACTACGACCCCGTTCCTTAGAGGAGGAAATTTTTATGTTTCTGGCATTTAGTTTTGCGGATATCCTGCAGGTTCCCTTCGGCTACCTGATGGACGGACTGTATCAGCTGACCACCAACTACGGTCTGGCGCTGATTCTGTTCGCCATTATTGTCAAACTGATCCTGCTGTACCCTACCGCAAAAGGTAAAAAGAGCACCATGAAAATGTCCCGGCTTACCCCCCGGGTTCAGGTTCTGCGTGACCGTTATGCGGACGATCAGCAAAAGCAGAATGAAGCCATTCAGGCCCTTTACAAGGAAGAGGGCGTTTCCATGGGCGGCGGCTGCCTGTGGAGCCTGGTGCCTCTGCTGATTATGTTCCCCCTGTATGCCGTTGTCCGTCAGCCCATTACCTACATGCTCCACGAAGCTGCGGATGTGGCTGCTACCATTGTCCAGACCATTAAAGACGCTGCAGTGGAGGGAACTTTCTCCGGCAACGAGTATTATGATCAGATGATCGCCGCCCCCCTGATCCCCCAGTTTGCAGAGCAGCTCAAGGCTGTACTGCCAACGCTCAGTGAGAAGGCACTGGAGGGTATCAATTTTAATTTCCTTGGCATCAATCTGGGAACTACCCCCAGCTTTAACATTTTTGCCTGGGAAACCTATAACTGGCAAACCATCGGCCTGTTCCTGGTGCCCATTCTGTCCGCAGCCAGTCAGGTTGGCACCATGTTCATCTCCCGGAAGATGAATGACTCTCTTGTCACCGACGAAAAAGGCTTACAGGATAAGGAGACCGCCAAAAAGTCCCAGTCCAACCAGCAGGGCAAGATGATGATGTGGATGATGCCCATTATGTCTTTGTGGATCGGTTTTACCGTTCCCGCAGCATTGAGCCTGTACTGGCTGATTCAGGGTGTCGTGTCCACCGTGATCGACGTGATCCTCACCAGAAAGTACCGCAAGATCTATGATGCAGAGGATGCTGTGCGCCTGCAGAAGGCACTGGAGCTGGAGCGGATCGAGGCTGAGAAGGAGCGCATCCGCGCTGAGCGCCGCGCTGCCAATCCTGAGGGCATCACCGAAAATACCAGCAAGAAGAAGCTGCAGCAGAAGCAGAAGCAGGAGCAGGAGGCCGCCAAGCGGGAGGCTGCCAAGGAGTATGCCATTAAAAAGGGCCTGATTGAGGAAGAATCTGAGCAGGAGCCTTCCGTCATGTCCGGCATTCCCAGCCGCCCCTACTGCAAGGGCCGCAACTACGATCCCAACCGCTACGCGTCTGACAATACGGAGGAATAATCAATGGAAAAGACCATCGTAACTACGGGCAAGACCATTGACCTGGCCATCGAGTCTGCCCTTACCCAGCTGGGTCTAGATCGGGACAGTGTTTCCGTTCAGGTCCTGGCACAGGCCAAGTCCGGCTTTTTGGGCTTTGGCGCCGCACCCGCCAAGGTGCAGGTGACCTACGAAGTACCCGATCCCAATCCGGAAGCACCCGCCGCCCCCAAGGGCGCGCTGGGTGCCGCATCCCGTTCCAAAAAGCCTGCCGCTGCCGTGAAAAAGCCGGAAGCTCCCAAGGCTGAGCCTGTAAAGGCCGAGCCGAAGGTTGATGCAAAGAAGCCGGACGCACCTAAGGCTGAACCTAAGGTCAAGGCAGAGCCCAAGCCCAAGGCTCCCAAGGCACCTGTGGCTCCCAAGGAGTATGCTCCCGCCCAGCCCGGCTCCGTAGAAGAGAAGATCGAGCAGTTCCTGCAGGGTCTTCTGGAGCATATGGGCTCCAAGGCTGTTCCCCACGCATGGAAGGAGAACGAGAACACCTATATGGTGGAGCTGGTTGGTGAGGATCTGGGCTACCTGATCGGCCGCCGTGGCGATACGCTGGATGCCATCCAGCATCTGGCCAACTACTCCGTTAACCGGGGTGTGGAGGGCCATATCCGCATCAATGTGGATGCAGAAGCCTACCGCCAGAAGCGGGAGGAGTCCCTGCGCCGCTATGCCCATAAGAAAGCGCAGCAGGTGCTGAAGGCCCACCGCCGCACCACACTGGAGCCCATGAACGCATATGAGCGTCATGTGATCCACGCCACATTGCAGGATACGGACCGGATCACCACCTATTCCGTGGGAACCGAGCCCAACCGCCGGGTCGTCATCGAATACGTAAGATAAGCAAAAAGGACTTGCCTTTCGGCAAGTCCTTTTTCGTTGGTAGTCAAGTCATACTTTCTCACTGGCGAGAAAGTATGCAAAGAGCCCCCGGGAACCTTTCGTATGGTTCCCGGACTCTCCTGACGACCAAAGGGGAGAAAAAACGTAAGTTTACAACAAACAACATTTTCTGTTTTCTCCCCTTTGGAAACCCCCATGTTCTGCATGCAATGATTGCATAGGTACAAAATCAACCCGTTTCCCTGTCCCAAAAAGTGAATATACACTTAAGAGCACCGCACTGCTTAGAACAGAAAACCCACACAGCACCATCATAAGCGCGCGCCGGGAGGGGTCTTGGGGAGGATGGCTTGCCTTGCGGGAGCAAGGCACTCAATGCCTCCCCAAGTCGGTTCTTTGGTTCCTTTCTTGCCGAAACAAGAAAGGAACGCCCCCGGCAGGGACCGGAAGTATTTGGCTCATAAACCTCTTCTAACAACTGAGAAAGTATGGCCGTTTATTCATAAATAAAGAACAAATTCAGATCCACATCGCCCTCGATGCCGGGGACAGCGCCTTCACTGGTATACTGCCACATATCCACCCGGTAGGGATAGTCCATGGCCGGATCGTACAGGGCCAGCCAGAAGGGATATTCTGTCAGTTCCGGAAGAATCATCCTCTCTTTTGCCTGATCCCGGTTAAAATAGACCATGGGCTGGAAGCCCGCCTTTTTTACGGTTTCGCAAAAGGCCTTGGTGCAGTCTGTCAGCGTTCTGGCATCCACATTGGCGGTTCTGGCCTGCCCGTCTATGTACTCCCAGTCATACACCACCGGCATCTCAAAATCCCAGTCGCCAATGATATCCAGAACATACTCCGCCTCCTCCACAGCCTCCTGTACGGAAACTGCCTGTGAGAAGAAATAGCCGCCTACCTTAATTCCTGCCGCCTTGGCCCCGGCGTAATTGGCCCGCAGGAACGAATCCTCATTCAGTCCCCCCTGATCTGACCCCCGGTAGCCGATCCGCAGCATGGCAAATTCCACCCCTGCCTCTTTCACCTGCTGCCAGTCGATGGCATCCTGCCAGACGGACACGTCAATGCCCAGAGCCGCATCCTGGGTAAGGCAGGTAAGATAACCGTCCTCAAAGGCAAAATCATCCGCAGTAAAGGGATTCGGGGAAAGAGTGGGCTGGCTGCCTGCGGATATTTCTGGCTCCGTCTGCCCCGGCTCCCCAGCAGTACCCATGCCAATAAAAAGCGCTACACTCAGCACCGCCAGCAGAGCGCCGATTTCCCAAAAAATAATTTTCTTTTGCTTCTTTCTTTTTTTCATTGACGCTCCCTCGACCTTTTTCGTCAGTATATCACAGCGGAGCGCTATTGCCAAGGGGAAATAGATGACAGTTGACAGTGGATAGTTGATAGTTGACAGTTGTGGTGTCCCCTTTGGGGACTTATTTAAATCATTTCCGAAGGAAATACATTAACTGTCCACTGTCAACTATCAACTGTCCTCTATTTCCCGGTATAGGCCATTTACAATGGGGGTATCCTTTCTTTTATAGAAAAAAGAAAGGCCGCCCAAGGCGGCCTTGTGAAAAAACATATTAACCTGCAAGCACCTCTGCCTTGATCACGCCTTCCTTATGCCGCAGCATACGCAGCAGTTCCTCCAGCTGGATCGTCAGATTCATAGTCTCCGCAGAGATGGTGACGATGGCGCAGCCGTTGGTGGGCACAATGGAATTGATGGTGATGATATTGGCCTTGGCTTCCGCAAACAGTCCCAGAATTTGGGACAGCTTACCGGGCTCATCATGCAGCAGCAGCTGGAACGTAATGATCCGTCCGGTCATCATGTTCTGGAAGGGAAGTACTGCGTCCCGGTACTTGTAAAACGCGCTGCGGCTGATATCGGTCATGCGTGTAGCCTCATTGACAGTGGCCGCCTGACCTGTGGACAGCAGACGCTTTGCCTCCGCCACCTTCAGGAACACCTCCGGCAGTGCGGACGCTTCTACGATGTAGTACTTTGGCGTTTTCATCATATGCCGCCTCCTGTTGCTTGTAAAAGCTTACATATTTTTGCGGTTTTCTCCAGTAATAATTGTAACATATATTTTACAAAAAGCAACCCTACGAAAGGAGAAAAAATGGGCTCTTCTTCGTTGCGCAAAGCGCTTGTTCTTTTGGGACTTTTTCTGTTGTTCTGGCTGGTAATGCGGTATTTGCTGCCGGTGCTTCTGCCCTTTTTGCTGGGCACGCTGCTTGCGCTGGCCGCGGAGCCGGCGGTAAAGCTGTCCATGCGGCATCTGAAACTGCCCCGGGGCGCTTCTGCCGGATTGGGTGTCACCGCCACGCTGGTGCTTCTGACGGCTGCCCTGTCTCTGGTGGGCGCGCTGGCTGTAAAGGAGCTGGGCTCACTGGCAAAAACCATTCCGGATATCCAAAACACCGCCCAGCAGGGTATGGACCTGCTGCAGGACTGGCTGGTGGGCGTGGTACAGCAGGCACCGGACGGAATCCGGCCCTTGCTGACCCGCACTGCCCAGGATCTGTTCACCGATGAACCAAAGCTTATGGATCAGGTCACCAGCCGCCTGCCGGGAATTTTCACCTCCGTGCTGGGAAAAATTCCCAATGGGGCGCTGGGCGTGGGAACCGGGATCCTGTCCGGTTTTATGATCTCCGCCCGGCTGCCCCATCTAAAAAGGAATCTTACCAATCAGCTTCCCCCAAGCTGGCATGAAAAATACCTGCCTGCGTTAAAGCGTGTGCGAAAGGCATTGGGCGGCTGGCTGAAAGCCCAGCTGAAGCTGTCCGGGATCACCTATGTGATTGTAGCCGCAGGCTTTCTGCTGCTGCGGATACGCTATGGGTTTCTGCTGGCACTGTTGGTGGCACTGGTGGATGCGGTGCCTTTGCTGGGTACCGGTACCGTTCTGCTGCCATGGGCATTGGTGGCGCTTTTACAGGGGGATCATCTGCTGGCCATCGGTCTATTGTGCATATACGGTGCCGCCATGCTGACAAGAACCGTTCTGGAGCCCCGGCTGGTAGGCAAACATCTGGGGCTGGACCCTCTGGTAACGCTGATCTTTCTGTATCTGGGCTACCGTTTCTGGGGGATCTTCGGCATGGTGCTGTCTCCCATGCTGGCAACAGCAGCAAAACAATTGACAGTTGACAGTTAGCAACCAACCATTGTAGGGAGGGTCAAGACCCTCCCTACAGAGATTTACAATCAACGAAAATCTGTTGTTTAAAAACTTACTATTGTGCATTCCTTGTATTTTTGCTATAATATATGGAAAAGAAAAAATATAATGGATGTGTATTGCTTTGAAGTACGGAATTTGGAATGTGGCGGTGCCGCCCATGGATGCGGTCAATGCATTGGTGGGCGGCGGCTATGCCCCTCTGGCCGCCATGGTTTTGGCCAGCCGGGGAATCGCTGACGAAAAACAGGCCCATCGGTATCTGGACTGCAGCGCACCGCTGCAGGATCCTTTCCTGATGACGGATATGGCTGCGGCTGCGGGGCGTGTAGGTCTTGCCATGTCCCGAGGCGAAAAGATTGCCGTGTTCGGCGACTATGATGTGGACGGCGTGACCTCAACCTGTCTGCTGACAGATTTTCTCCGTTCCCACGGGGCCGACTGCGTGCCCTACATACCCGGCCGTCTGGAGGAGGGCTACGGACTGAACCCCATTGCCATCCACTACCTGCACGGACTGGGCGTTACGCTGATTATCACCGTAGACTGCGGCATTACCGCGTTGGAAGAAGCAAAGTTATGTAAACAACTTGGCATCGACCTGGTAATCACCGACCACCATGAGTGCAAGGAGACCTTGCCGGATGCGGTGGCTGTGGTGGATCCCCACCGGCCTGATGGGGGCTATCCCCATAAGGAGCTTTCCGGTGTAGGCGTTGCCTTTAAGCTGGCCGCCGCTTTGTGCGGCAGTCAGGAGGAGGTTCTGGCCCATTATGCGGATATGGTCTGCCTTGGCACGGTGGCTGATGTAATGCCCCTGCACGGAGAGAACCGGGTATTTGTGGCCCGGGGACTGGAATCCCTGCGTAATACCAACCGGCCCGGTATTGCCGCGCTGATTCACCAAAGCGGCTGTGAGGCTGCCTCTCTGACCGCTTCTTCCGTGGGCTATATGCTGGCTCCCCGGATCAATGCTGCAGGCCGCATGGGTCAGATTGATCTGGCTATTGAACTGTTTCTGACCCGGGATGCTGACCGGGGTGAATTCCTTGCCAAAGCCCTGTGTGAACTGAACCGGCAGCGGCAGAATGTGGAATCGGACATTTACCGGCAGGCTGTTCAGATGCTGCCCGAGGGCAGGCAGCCGGAAGCCATCGTGCTGGCCGATGAGAGCTGGCATCAGGGTGTGGTAGGCATTGTTGCCAGCCGCATTGCTGAAGAGTACTGCTGTCCTACTTTCCTGATCTGTCTGGACGGAGAACACGGCAAAGCCAGCTCCCGCAGCTACGGTGGTTTTAATCTGTTCTCCTCTTTGACCGCCCTTTCCCATCTTCTGGAAAGCTACGGCGGCCATGAGCTGGCAGCAGGCTTTACCATCAGCCGCCACAGGATCCCTGCCTTCCGGCAGAGCATCTGTGCCCTTGCCAAAGCTTTTTACACCGACGACAGTCCCAGAACCGTACTGGATGCTGACTGCATTATTTCTCCGGAACTGCTGACGCTGAATAATATTGACTCGCTGAATACACTGGAGCCCTGCGGCAACGGCTGTCCCAAACCAGTACTGGTAATGGAACGGCTGATCGTGGACCGGATCGCACAGGTAGGCGGCGGCCGCCATATGCGGCTGCGGCTGCGCTGCGGACATTACTTCTTTAATGCCATTTACTTCTCCGCCACCGCCGAATCCGCCTCCATTGCCCAGGGGGATTCTGTGGACGTGGCCTTTGTTCCCCAGATCAACGAATACCGGGGTGAACGCTCCGTGCAGATGAATGTGCTGGACATCCGTCCTGCCTGTCAGGCGGAATGCTCCTTTGACAGCAAGGCATACCGCTGCCTGTGCGAGGACCGGATCAGTTCCCAACAGGCAGATGCACTTCTGCCGGACAGAGCTACCTTAAGTCTTGTGTGGCGGTATCTGGCAGGCAACACCGATCCGGAGCTGCGGGAAACGCCCATGTGCCTGTGCCGGAAGATCGTACGCTGGTCCGGCGTGCCCCTGAACTTAGGGCAGCTGCTGACCTGTCTGGATATTTTCGCCGACGTGGGTCTTTTGCAGACCCAACGGCTTCATAAGTATATTGCCATCCGTCTGCTGCCAAAGACAGAGAAAGCTGATCTGTCCCAAAGCCGGACCATGCAGCGGCTTATGTCCGCGAAAGAGAGCTGAAATAAATGGAAAGTTTTGAAGAACATTACGGGTCAATGTATGACACCATCCGCAAATGCATGCCTGATGCGGATATTGCTTTAATTGATAAAGCCGTAGCCTATGCCCGGGATAAGCATAAGGACCAGAAGCGCAAGGACGGCTCCCCCTATGTGATCCATCCCCTTGCAGTAGCAGAAATCGTAGCGGAGATGGGCCTTGACATGGATGCCATTCTGGGCGCTCTGCTCCACGACTGCATTGAGGACACCGACGCCTCCTTTGACGATATCGCCAAGCGCTTCGGTAACACTGCCGCTGAACTGGTAGAAGGCGTTACCAAGCTGACCCGTGCCAATTTCTCCAGCACCGAGCAGGCTCAGATGGAAAACCTGCGAAAAATGTTTATGGCAATGTCCAAGGACATTCGGGTGGTGCTGATCAAAATTGCCGACCGGCTCCACAATATGCGCACCATGCAGTACCAGACCCCGGCCAAGCAGATCATCAAGTGCCGGGAGACTATGGACGTTTACGCGCCGCTGGCCCACCGGCTTGGTATGCAGAAGATCAAGTGGGAGCTGGAGGATATTGCGCTGCGGTATCTGGATCCTGCCGATTACCAGGATATCATGGCCTTCCTGAATGCCCACAAGGAGCATGATGAGGCCTTCATGCGTGCCATTCAGGACAAGGTCACCGACCGGCTTTCCGCCATGGGCATCCATAATACCACCTATGGCCGGATCAAGCATGTGTACTCCATCTACCGGAAAATGCAGACACAGGGCAAATCTCTGGATGAGCTGTACGATATTTACGCCTTCCGTGTTATTGTGGACACCATCCCGGACTGCTACAACGTACTGGGCCATATCCATGACCTGTTCAATCTGGTGCCCGGCCGGTTCAAGGATTATATCTCCACGCCTAAGCCTAATATGTATCAGAGTCTGCACACCACCGTCATCGGCTCACAGGGTATTCCCTTCGAGGTACAGATCCGCACATGGCAGATGCACGAGACCGCCGAATACGGTATCGCGGCCCACTGGAAGTACAAGCAGGGCGGCGTGGGCAGCAACGAGAAGGACTTTGAATGGGTACGCCGTCTGCTGGAGAGCCAGCAGGATACGGATGCGGAAGATTATGTAAACTCCCTTAAGATCGACATGTTCGATGACGAGGTGTTTGTCTTTCCCCCCAAGGGCAAGATCGTCAGCCTTCCCTCCGGCTCCACCCCCATCGACTTTGCCTACGCCATCCACTCCGGCGTTGGCAACTCTCTGGTAGGTGCCAAGGTCAACAACCGGATTGCTAACATCGATACGGTGCTGGATAACGGTGACATTGTAGAGATCATTACCTCCAAGGCCTCCAAGGGCCCCAGCCGCGACTGGCTGAACATCTGCAAGTCCAATCAGGCCCGTACCAAGATCAAACAGTGGTTTAAGAAAGAACGCCGGGAGGAAAACGTGGCCTACGGCCGTGCTTCCTTTGAAGGGGAAATGCGCCGGATCGGTCTGCCCCTGAGCATCACCATTGATCCGGAGGTCTCTCCCCAGCTTCTGAAAAAGCTGGCCTTTGACAGCTGGGAGAATATGTACGCCGCCATCGGCTACGGCGGCCTCACTGCCGTAAAGGCCGTGGGCCGGATCCGGGACGATATAAACAAGGCCGTGAAAGCACAGGCTGGCGAAAAGCAGCAGCACAATCCGCTGCGCACCACCCCCGACAATCCCGCCGCCAAGCGCAACCGCCACGCGGTCAACGGCGTGATCGTGGAGGATATCGACTCCTGCATGATCAAATTCGCCAAGTGCTGCACGCCGGTGCCCGGTGATGCCATCACCGGCTTTATTACCAAGGGCTTCGGTGTCAGCGTCCACCGGGCGGATTGCCCCAATGCGGCGCACCGGGATGAGCCCATCCAGCAAGCCCGTTGGGTACGGGTCCGCTGGGCCAATCTGGACGATCAGCCCTTTGAAACCACGCTGGAGCTGGACTGCCTGACCCGTGACGGACTGCTTCTGGATCTGGCCACCACCATGACCACCAACCGGATCCGGGTGAAGGAGCTGAACGGCAAGGATCTGCCCGACGGCCACAGCGTATTTACTGTCCGGTTTGAAGTGAAGGATCTGGCGGAACTGGAATCCATCCGCAATAAGCTGCTGAACATCCGGGATGTCCTTGGCTCCCGCAGAGGACAGAACTGATCTATCCTTTTTGGATTTGCACCGCTCCCAGGCTCCCTCATCAGAGGGAGCCTTAGGAAGGTGCGTAAACAAAATAGTTCAAAAAACAGGAATTTACGCAAGGAGAACCGCTATGCGTGCTGTATTAACAAGAGTAAAATCCGCCTCCGTCACCATAGATGGCGTTGTGACCGGCAAGATCGGTCAGGGCTTTTTGATCCTGCTGGGCGTTGGCCCGGAGGATACCCCCCAGCGGTGCCGGTATCTGGCAGAAAAGGCGCTGGGTCTGCGGATCTTTGAGGATGAAAACGAAAAAATGAACCTGAGCCTGCAGGACGTGGGCGGACAGGTGCTGATTGTCAGCCAGTTCACCCTGTACGGCAACTGCCGGAAGGGCCGCCGTCCCAGTTTTGCCGAGGCCGCCAATCCGGAGCTGGGCAACCGGCTTTACGAGCAGTTCCTCAAGGACTGCGAAGAGCTGGGTTTCCCGCCCCAGCACGGTATCTTCGGCGCGGATATGCAGGTGGAGTCCGTCAACGACGGCCCTGTCACCATTATTCTGGATACCGACCAGCTGATGGACACCCCCAGACGCAAGTAATTGACAAATATTCTGCCGTACAAGCCTCCCCTGGAGGGGAGGTGCCCCGAAGGGGCGGAGGGGTGATTATGCCTGATAAGATTCCGCGTAATGAAAAGTTAACCTCCAACGCTAAAACGCTGCGTCGTAATATGACAAAAGAAGAGCGGCATCTATGGTATGATTGCTTACGGTTTTGTAAGCCCCGCTTTCGACGGCAAGAGATAATTGGCAATTATATTGCTGATTTTTTCTGTTACAAGGCAAGATTGGTAATAGAGCTGGATGGCTCTCAGCATTACGATCCCGTAACCACCGAATACGATCAAAAAAGAACCGCTTACTTCTATTCTCTCGGTATATCTGTGTTGCGTTTTAGTAACGAAGATGTCAATCACAATTTCTCAGGCGTTTGTCAATATATTTGGAATTATTTGGAAAACTGTGACCAACACCCCTCAGTCAGCTTCGCTGACAGCTCCCCTCGAGGGGAGCCTTAAAGGAGAACTGCTATGCTGAATATGTACACAATGCCTTTGGGGGCATATCAGACCAACTGCTACTTTGTCTGGGGCGATGGGGATACCTGCACAGTCATCGATCCGGGTTATGAACCCCAGACCGTTCTGCTGCAAGCCAAAAAGCTGGGCAAATCCATCGAAGCCATCCTGCTGACCCACGGTCACTTTGACCATGTGGGCGCAGTCCGGGATCTGGCCGCGGAAACCGGCTGCAAGGTCTACATCTGTGAGCATGACCTGTCCATGCCCTCGCAGCTCACCGCCGGGCCGCTGTACTATACGGACATCTGCAAGGAAGGGGACAGAATCACCCTTTCCGGCGTCACCTTCCGGGTGCTGCACACCCCCGGCCATACTCCCGGCTCCGTGTGCTACTGCGCCGAGGATACCATGTTCTCCGGCGATACCCTGTTCCGGGATTCCTGCGGCAGAACCGATCTGCCCGGCGGCAGCTGGGCCCAGATCCAGCAATCCCTGAAGCGGCTGGCCGGACTGGATCGAAATTACGCCGTTTATCCGGGTCACGGCCCCGCCACCACCCTGGACGAGGAAAAGAAGTATAATCCCTATATGCAATAATTTGATCCTCTGCGAGGAATCTGTATGAAACTGACACTGACCGGTCATGATGACCTGTACGCTATAGAGCAGCTGCAAATGGCGCTGTTTGGGGTGGACAGCCCCGGCAGTGCACAATCTGTGCTGCACCGGGGAAAGACTTGGCTCACCGCCGTCACCACCATTACGATAGGTGACCGGACAACACGTTCTATCCGGCGGCTGAAAGAAGCCGAAGAAACGGTGCGTCTGCGCCGCCGTTGCCTGCAGCAGAGCTATTATTTAGCTGCGCTGCCCCATCTGCCCCAAGCCCCTGCATGGGGCGCGCTGGCTGGGGTTCGCCCCACCAAGATCACCACCAAACACATGCTGGCAGGCGGCAATGCCCGCTCTGCCGATGCCCTTTTAAAAGACGTATACTTTGTAACCGAGCCCCGGCGGCAATTGGCCATCGACTGCTCGGAGTCCACCGTCAAAGCCGCCAAGAAGCTGGACAGCCGGGATATTTCCCTGTATGTGGGTATCCCTTTCTGTCCCACCCGCTGCGCATACTGCAGCTTTGTCAGCCGCAGCGTTGGCAAGCGGACGGAGCTTTTGGAGCCTTATCTGCAGGCACTGCGCAAAGAACTGGCCCTGACTGGAAAACTTCTTGCAAATTCCGGCCGCAGCGTGCGTACCATTTACATAGGCGGCGGCACCCCTACCACCCTGTCCCGTGAGCAGATGGCAGACCTGCTGGACAGCATCAAAGATTCCTTTGACCTGTCCCGGTGCTTGGAATTTACGGTGGAGGGCGGCCGGCCCGACACGCTGGATGGGGAAAAGCTGCGCATCATCCGGCAGCACGGCTCTGACAGAATGAGCATCAATCCCCAGACCATGGAAGATTCCGTTCTGCGAGCCAGCGGCAGACCCCACACCGGCGCGGACGTGCTGCGCAGTTACCGGCAGGCAGAGGATGCAGGCTTTACCGCCATCAATATGGACTTGATCGCCGGTCTGCCCCAAGACAGTTACGATGGCTTCTGCCGCAGTTTGGACACGGTGGCAGGCCTAAACCCCGCCAATATTACCGTTCACACGCTGGCACTAAAAAAGGGTGCAGACCTGTTTGAAAAGCGGGAAAACCTGCCTAGCGGCGAGGATGTGGCCCGGATGGTGGAATACGCCAACGGCACGCTGCGCGCCCTTGGCTACAAGCCCTACTATCTGTACCGGCAGAAATATATGTCCGGCAGTTTCGAAAACGTGGGCTGGAGCCGGGATAACCTTGACTGCCTGTATAATATCTACATGATGGAAGAGCTGCACACCATTTTGTCCCTTGGTGGCGGCGGTATGAACAAGGTCAACCTGCCCGACGGCAGCCTGCAGAGGTTCCATAATCCCAAATTCCCGGAACAGTATATCGAGCAGATTGACAGCGTCCTGCAGCAAAAAGAAGAACTGTTCCAGTTAATGCCTAATGCTTAATGCAAAATGAAGGTGTCTGCTTCGCAGACTTATTTTAAATCATTCCCGAAGGGAATACCACAATTCTGCATTCTGCATTATGCATTATGCATTCACTATAGGAAAGGAAGTAATGCAATTGGATACCCTGATTTCCAATGTGACCGTTGTGACCATGAATGAGCGGCTGGACGTGCTGTTCGGAAGCTTCCTGGGCATTACCGACGGCAAGATCTCCTATCTTTCCAAGCAGCCGCCGGAGGAATCCCCCGCTACCATCGTAGACGGCACCGGCATGGTTGCCATGCCCGGTCTTATCAACTGCCATACCCATCTGGCAACCACCGCTCTTCGCAGCTATCTGGACGATGCCTCCCGCCGGGAAGCGCTGGAAGATCTGCTGCGCAAGGAGGCCAAGATGGACTCTCGCAGCGCAAAGGCTGCAGCCCTTCTGGGTATTGCCGAGTGTCTGCGCTTCGGCATCACCTCCGTCAGCGACCTGTACTATTACCCGGATGCTACCGCTGAAGCGGTGGCGGAATCCGGCATCAAGGCCAATATCGCCCTGTCTTCCTACCGGTTTGAAGATCAGAACGAGGATTTCGACTTTGAGACAGATCCCCAATGCCGGGAGCTGTGCCGGGTGGCAGACAAGTGGCACAGTTATGATGACGGCCGCATTCGCATCGACGCAGGCATTTACGCCGAGTACACCGGTAACTACAAGCTGTGGGAGAGCCTTTCCGACTATGCGCTGGAAAAGGGTCTGGGCATGCAGCTCCATCTGGCCGAAACCAAGGAAGAGGCAGAGTCCTGCATGGACCGCACCGGCCTTGGCCCGGCAGAGCTGCTGAACTGCCATCGGCTGTTTAACGTTCCTGCCACCGCCGCAGGCTGTACCTTTCTGGAAGAAACCGAGCGCAAACTCTTGGGTAAGAAAAAGGTCACTGCTGTGGCTACACCCCTGACCAGTGCAAAAGCAGGTCTTGCGTCCACCCCCATTGCTGAATCCGTCAAGGCCGGCATGAATGTGGCGCTGGGTACCGGCGGCGCTATCGAGTGCGGCAATCTGGATATGTTCGAGGTCATGCGCTTTGCGGCGCTGAACGAGCGGGTCAAGGGCGGCGACACCACTGCCATGCCCGCCTCCGCGGTGCTGATGATGGCAACCAACTGCGGTGCCCGGGCGCAAGGCAGAACAGAGAAAACCGGTATGTTAAAGATTGGCATGGACGCGGATCTGATTCTGGTGGATTTCTCTGCCCCCCATCTGATGCCCTGCCATAATGTGCCCAATGCGCTGGTGTTCAGCGCCAAGGGCGGCGACGTGGCTGTGACCATGGTTCGTGGCAAGATCCTCTACCAAAACGGACAGTTTCCTACCATCGACCTGAAAGCGGTTGTGGAAGAACTGACGGGCTATGCCATTCCCAAGCTGTTTGCAGAAGCGGAATAAACCCTGAAATGTGAGGTTATTATGTCTGATTCCTCTAAAAAACAAACCTTTCTCCACGGTGCAGCCCTACTGGCCATTGCCACCGCGGTAGTCAAGCTGATCGGCGCCCTGTACAAGCTGCCGCTGAATATGGCCATCGGCGCGGAGGGCTATGCCTACTTCACCACCGCCTACGATATCTACTCTGTGCTGCTGATGATCTCCACTGCCGGCCTGCCGGTGGCAATGAGCCGGATGATCAGCGAGGCCAGCTCTCTGGGGCACTATAATCAGGTTCGCCGGATCTACAGCACCTCCCGTGCCATTTTCCTTGGTCTGGGCATTTTCAGCACTCTACTGATGACAGTGGGCTGTAAGTGGCTGGCCGATGCTTTGAACCAACCAGACGCATGGGCCGCCATTTTAAGTCTTGCCCCCTGCAGTCTGCTGATGGGTCTGCTGTCCACCTACCGGGGATTTTTCCAGGGACAGGGCAATATGCGCCCCACCTCTAATTCCCAGATGCTGGAAGCGGTGTTTAAGCTGGTTGTTGGTCTGGCCGTTGCATTTGCAGTGATGCATTTCACCCAAAGTGTAGCGCTGGCAGCTGCCGGTGCCATTCTGGGCGTGACCGTCAGCTGCATGGTATCTGCCGTTTACCTGCGAAGCAAGTTTTCCCCCGCCTACCGGGAGCTGCCCCGGACAAACGAGGAAGCCAAAAGCTATCGATCTACCGCAAAAGGCCTGCTGGCCATTGCGGTGCCCATTACTATCGGCTCTGCGGGCTTGCAGCTTCTGACCGTGGTGGAGACCGGCCTGTATATGGACCGGCTGGTCTATCTGATCGAAACCAACCAGTACATGGGCCACATGGTCACGGAAGCGGTGGATGCGCAAAAGGCCGCCACAATCCTCAAGGGCATTTACAACATGGCGCAGACCATCTTCAACATGCCCTGCGCTTTTATTATCCCCATCACCGTCAGCGTGATCCCGGCCATCACCTCCCATCTGACTCTGCAGAACAACCGGGGTGTACGGGCCACCGAAGAATCCGCTGCCCGAATCACAGGACTTCTGAGCCTGCCCTGCAGTGTGGGCCTGTTCCTGTTGGGAGGCCCTGTCATGTCTTTGCTGGGCGGCTATACCGGTGAGCAGCTGGAACTGGGCGGACAGCTGATGGCACTTTTGGGCATCGGTATCTTCCTGTATGCCATTATCCAGTACACGAATGCGCTGCTCCAGTCCCACGGTTATGCCCATGTGCCGGTGGTGAACATGCTGGTGTGCGGGGCGCTGAAGCTGCTGATTGTGTATATTCTGGTGGGAAATCCGGCAATCGGTATTTTGGGCGCTCCCATCGGCGCAGCCCTGTGCTATCTGGGCATCGGCGTGCTGAATCTGATCGCCATTGCCAAGCTGGTACCCCAAAAGCCCGCATTGCTTAAAAATCTGCTGCGGCCTGTTGTTCCGGCAGCCATTATGGGTGCCGCCGTTTTCGGCTGCTACCGTCTTCTGCAGCAGCTTCTGGGCGCTGACGGCAGCCGGGTGCTTCTGTGCGGCATTCCCATTGCCGCAGGCGTTGTGGTCTACTTTGCCGCTGCAGTGCTGTGTAAATCCATCACCCGGGAGGACTGCCAGCTGCTGCCAAAGGGCGAAAAGATCGCAAAACTGCTGCATCTTTAAAAAAGTTAAGGTTTTTCCGGGTTTTTCTCCAAAAACACTTGCATTATCCCTGGAAATATGTTAATGTTAAACTACCAATGTATTGAAGAGAGGTAATAAAAATGAACAAAACAGAACTGATCGCCGCCGTGGCGCAGAAGACCGGCCTGACTAAGAAGGACGCAGAGCGCGTTGTGAACGCCACTGTTGACACCATTACCGAGACCATGGTTAAGGGTGACAAGGTGCAGCTTTCCGGCTTCGGCATTTTCGAGGTCAAGACCCGTGAAGCCCGCGTAGGCCGCAATCCCCGCACCAAGCAGACCATCCAGATCCCCGCTACCCGTCAGCCTGCCTTTAAGGCCAGCAAGACCCTGAAGGATACCATCGCAAAGTAATGCGTCTGGACAAATATCTGAAGGTCTCCCGGCTGATTAAGCGCCGTACCGTGGCTAACGAAGCCTGCGACAACGGCCGTATCAGTGTCAACGGCCGGGTGGTAAAAGCCAGCTACGAGGTCAAGCCCGGCGACCGGATCGAGATCGCCATGGGCCCCAGAACAGTAGCGGTTGAAGTGGTTCAGGTGGCGGATAACGTCCGCAAGGACGACGCCGGAGCCATGTATAAAGAGGTATAAAATACAGATTTACCGCTTTGACAGCAGAAAAAGCGGGCACTTTCCGTGCCCGCTGCTTTTATTGCTTTCTTCTCTTTTTCCAGCGGTTATTGCCCTTTCCGTCAAACATCACCGCAGCGGTGATGCTGATGCCCAGATAACAGAATGCCACCAGACCGATCTGCCAGATCAGACACTTGGTAGTTGTCCGGATCAGCAGATCCATTTCCTGCCCTGCAAACTTACCGCTGATGATCCACATAACAATGCTCAGCACCAGTCCCAGACCGCCCAGAACAATGCCTGCCAGCCGCTGGGTAAACCGCCATGCCTCCACACTGCCCATACCGAAATATGTACGGAAACCGGCCTTATGATTGGCTTCGTTGGGCGGGATCAGCAAGTAGATCAGCCCCAGCACCAGCAGGATCAGCGGCCCTGCCATCACACACACCTTGGCAATCAACAGCACCGTTTCCGGAAAAGTGCTTAAATCCGGTACCAGCTTGGAAAAATCAATACTTTCCAGTATCTCGGTGATCTTTTCCATTGTCAGCGCTCCTTATTTCTCTTCCAGAAACTTATTGATCTCGTGAACAAAGCTTCTTACGTCCTGGAACCGGCGGTAAACAGATGCAAAGCGGATATAGGCAACCTCGTCCAGAGGCTTAATGCGCTCCATAACCATCTCGCCGATCCGGTCGGTGCTGACCTCCCGCTCCAGCGTATTCTGAATGGTCTGCTCAATCTCAGTGGTGATCCGGTCCAGATCCGCCACATCCACCTGCCGCTTGTCGAACGCCCGTACCATAGACTGCAGGATCTTGTTCCGGTCAAAGCCCTGACGGGAACCGTCCCGCTTTACCACGATGATCGGCAGGCTTTCCACGATCTCATAGGTGGTAAACCGGCGCTGGCATGCCAAACACTCCCGGCGGCGGCGGATACTCAAGCCGTCCTCGGAATGGCGGGAATCCACAACCTTGCTTTCCTGGTCGCCGCAAAACGGACACTTCATGGTACTCTCCCCTTATTTCTTTATTTTAAGTAATTATATCAGCAGTTTCGGCCTGTGTCCAGTATTTTTTGGTTTGTCTTGCCAAATGATCCAAAATGGGGTAAAATATAGAAAGAATTATAAATTTGTATTTATCGGACAGTTTGTATCTACTGTCATTGCGAGCCAATGCGCACACTGGCGTGGCAATCTCCTTAGAATTCCGGAAACTTGCAGGGGATTGCCACGTCGGGCTTTGCCCTCCTCGCAATGACGCACGTTTTAAGTTCGTTGTGCAATATTACGAAGGTGTTTTTATGAAAGAAAAAATTCTGTATGCCGTGTGGGCGGGGCTGTATATTCTGTGCGTGGGGCTGAGTACTGTGACAGATGCGGCCGGCTTTGGCAAATGGGTGCTGGTACTGACCGCTTTGCTTTTCTTTGTACCCGGTGCCATGCTGGCTTATGAAGGAATCAAGCAGCAAGATAAAAATATTCTCAAACGTCTGCGGTTGGTCTGTATCGCCTCTTTGGGCCTGACTCTTATATTTCTCGTAGCCAATTTTCTGTCCGTGGGAGCGTCTGCGGCGGCAGGTACGGTGCTTTACTACTGCTTGATGCTGGTATCTGCCCCTATGTTCTGCGCCCAGTACTGGGTGCTGAGCCTGTTTCTGTGGGCCTGCCTGTTATTTGCCACCTTCACAAAGCCCGGAAAAACTAATTAAAGGCCTCCGGGTCAAAGGTAATAACCGTATAGTATGTGCCCTGGTTCAAGTCGGCCAGGGCCTTATCTATAGCCTGCTTGATAGCCTTTTGCTGCTGCTGCAGATCGTTGGGCAAAGCCACATCGAATATCAGATTGGTGTGCCCCGGGCTGCAGACCATGCGAAAATCGTGAACAGACAGTCGTCCATCCACAGCTTTCAGCGTTTGTTCCACCGCAATACGGAGTTTTTCCTGTTCGGCATTACCCACACTCACCGGATCGTAATGGATCACCAAATGTACATTGTGCTTTGCAAGACAGCGGCGCTCCAGATTATCAATAATCTCATGGCATACAAGGGGGTCCTCCCGCTGGTCCATCTCCACGTGCAGGCTGGCAAACCGCTGGCCCGGGCCGTAATCATGAACCATCAGATCATGGTACCCCAGTACACAGGGCTCTGCATCCACCGTGTCCACGATCAGCTGACGCAGTTCCGGACTGGCCGCCTCGCCCAGCAGGGGGCTGATGGTATCTCTGGCCAGCATGGCACCGCTGTAAAGAATAAACAGAGCAACCGCCAGGCCCATATAACCGTCGATCTGCCACTTTGTAAGCAACTGCACAATACCGGCTGCCAGCACCGCTCCGGTGGCGATCACATCGTTGCGGCTGTCCATGGCAGTAGCCTGCAGAGCCGTAGAGCCGATATGCTTGCCCAGCTTTCGGTTAAAAACGCACAGCCACAGCTTTACCAGTATGGATCCGATCAGCACCAGCGCTACAGGCAGGGAAAAATCCACCTGCGCCGGATGCAGTATTTTATCCAGAGATGTCTTTGCCAATTCAAAGCCGATGACCACGATCATGGCTGCCACTGCCAGACCCGACAGATACTCAAACCGGGCATGGCCGTAGGGATGCTCTTCATCCGCAGGCTTTTCCGCCAGCTTAAAGCCGATTAAGGTTACCACAGAGCTGGCCGCATCAGACAGGTTATTCATGGCATCGGCAGTGATAGCCACAGAGCCGCAGAGGTTACCTGCCACCAGCTTGCCTGCGCACAGAAGGATATTGCAAAGGATCCCGGTAATGCCGGACAGCTTTCCTACACTTGCACGGACAGAAGGCAGGGTGGTATTTTGCCAGTTCCTTACAAACAACCGTAACAACCATTTTGTCATGGATTTTCCTCCATTTTCCTATAAAAATCAAACTTTTTAAAATCTCTACTGCCAGTAGAGTTTCCCTTTCTACCTCCGGTAGACCGCAAATACAGCCGTTCTCCGGCCTGTGGGGTGACACAGGAGTGAAAAGCGGTATATGATATAAGCGTAAATAAAAGCCTTTTCGAAATGGAACGTCTTTTTCTATTATAGCCGTTCCATCCGGTTTGTAAAGAAATCTTTTCCAAGGAGTGTTCCCATGTCCTACCGTATCATTACCGATTCCTGCTGCGACTTCCCCGTTGAAATGTATGAGCAGCTGCAGCTTATCTTTACCCCCCTATCCCTAAACTACAAGGGGCAGGAGCATACCGACCTGTCCGAGGGTTTTTTAAAGGGTCTGTACGCCGGTCTGCGTGCCGGTGAAAGTGCCTCCACTTCCGCTGTCAATCCGGCTGCATGGGCTGCTGTCATGGAACCGGTGCTGGCCGGCGGTGAGGATGCGCTGGTGCTGGCCTTTTCTTCCGGCCTCAGTACCACCTACCAGTCAGCTGTGATCGCTGCGGAAGAACTGAAAGAAAAGTATCCCCAACGGCAGGTAATTGTTGTGGATACCCTCTGTGCATCCATGGGCCAGGGACTGCTGGTCTGGTATGCCTGCCAGAAGCGGGACGAAGGCATGGACCTGCAGGCACTTGGAACCTGGTGCGAAGAAAACAAACTGAACCTGTGCCACTGGTTTACGGTGGACGATCTGATGTAACTGAAGCGGGGCGGACGGGTCACCGCGGCAACCGCACTGCTGGGCACTATGCTGCAGATCAAGCCTGTGCTTCATGTAGATGATGCAGGCAAGCTGATCAGTGTGGCCAAGGCCCGTGGCCGGAAGGCATCTCTGGACGCACTGGCAAAGAAAGTGGCAGAACTGGGTCTGCCCGGTGAGAATGACACCATGTTTATCTCCCACGGCGACTGTCTGGAAGATGCCCAGTATGTAGCAGAGCTTTTAAAGACAAAGTACGGCGCCAGGCAGGTAATCATCAGTTACGTGGGCGCAGTCATCGGCTCCCATTCCGGCCCCGGCACCGTGGCTCTGTTCTTCCTTGGAAAGCACAGATAATATTATCTTAATATCAGGTCAGCTGTTAACGCAGCTGACCTTTTTTTAAGGTGGGAAAAAAGTGGGAAGTCTTTTTCTTTATTATAATGTATCCTGTGAAATATCTCTTGTTTTTTACACAGATCTGTGGTAAAATTTACGTTGAGATATTAGTGTTATTTTACAGGATTTTTGCTTTGTTCAGAAAGAGAAAGGAGACCGTTTTTATGTATTCTTCCGCCTATGTTTGGGCTAAAATTTTGCGTTATATGGAAGAGCATCTGGAAGCCATTACTGTGTCCGCATGGCTGGACGACGCAGAGGTTGTGGAGCTGAATGAGGAGCAGCTGATCATTTACTCTCCCTCGGATTTCCGCCGGGATATTATCCGCCGCCGTTGCACCGAATATATTCAGGATGCCCTGAAGGAGATCTTCAATTCCGATGCCAGGCTGATCGTATTCGGCGATCAGGAGCTGAATGCCTACCGGTCCAAGGGAACTGCCACTCCATCCATGGACTTTAATCCCCAGTTTTCCTTTGACAGCTTTGTGGTAGGCCCCTCAAACCGGTTCGCCCACGGCGCTGCCGTTGCCGTTACCAATAACCCGGGACAGGTCTACAACCCCTTGTTTATCTACGGTCCTGCCGGTGTGGGCAAGACCCACCTTCTGTATGCCATTGCCAACGGCATCCGCAAGGTCAATCCCAACGCCAACATTGTCTATATCAAGGGTGACCAGTTTACCAATGAGCTGATTGCCGCCATCCAAAGCGGTAAAAATATTGAATTCCGCAGCAAGTACCGGGAAGCGGATCTGTTCCTGATCGATGATATCCAGTTTATTGCCGGTAAGGAATCCACCCAGGAGGAATTCTTCCACACCTTTAACAAGCTCTATGAGGAGCATAAGCAGATCGTCATGACCTCCGACCGGAAACCCGGGGACATGCTGACGCTGGAGGACCGGCTCAAGACCCGTTTTGAATGGGGCTTGCTGGCGGATATCCAACCCCCGGACTATGAGACCAGAATGGCCATTATCAAAAACAAGGCCATTTCTCTGGGACTGGATCTGAATGACGAAGTCTGCAATTACATAGCCATCAATGTGACCAACAATGTACGGCAGATCGAAGGCACCGTCAAGAAGATTCTGGCTTACCGGGACCTGAACAATATGCCCCTGGACCTGCCCAACATCTCCCGGGCCATCGATGATATGTTCAAGAGCGAGGGCAACGCCCTGCCTACCCCCAGCCTGATTATCAGTCAGGTCTGCAAATTCTACTCCATCGACGAATCCGTGCTGCGAGGTACTTTAAAGAATAAGGGTACTACCGAAGCCCGGCAGGTGGCTATCTACCTGATCCGGAAGCTGACTAATCTTAGCCTTCCGGATATCGGCAAGGAATTCTCCAAGGACCATACCACCATTCTGTATGCCATCCGTAAAGTGGAGGCCACGCTGAAAAACGATAATTCCGGCCTGCAGAACAATATCCGCGACATTACAGCCAATATTAACTCTTGTTTATAATTCCCAGTATCCTCTTTTACCGCACCGAAACCTTATGAGTAGTAACAGCGGTGCGCGCCGGGAGGGGTACATAGGGGAGGGTGGCTTTGAGAGCGGGAGCTATCAACTCAACGCCTTCCCTATGCTGACTTCTTTGGTCACTTTCTTGTTCAGTGACAAGAAAGTGACCCTCCGGAGGAACCGGAAGTTTGTATTTTATAAAGTTTAAATAAACACGTATATTTCTCCACAGCCTCTGTGAAATGTGAAAAGATAACCTGTGCAAAAGTTTCCGTAAAAAATCATTTGACAGGGCCTGTGTAAAAGTTCTGTTTTTCAACAATCCCCATGTGGATAAAAAGTCCTTGCACCCCTAAGGGAAAAACCACTTTTCCACATAAATTTCCTCTATTACTGTTAATACTGCCTAATAATATTCATTTATATATATTTTATATATTCTTTCAGAAATGAGGTTTTTGATATGCGTTTTACCTGTGAAAAAAGTATGCTGGTAACGGGACTGAATATTACCGGAAGAACCGTTGCCCAGAAAAGCGCCCTGTCCGCCATTGAGGGCATTCTGTGCCGGGCTACCGACCGTCTGAGCTTGACCGGCTATAACATGGAGACCGCCATTACCTACCAGATCGAAGCGGAGGTCTCCGATGCAGGAAGCTGTATTCTGCCTGCCAAGCTGTTCGGTGATATTATCCGCCGTCTGCCGGAAGGCCCTGTAACTGTGGTGGTGGATGACAGCTATAAAGTATCCATCCGGGCAGGTTACGCATCCTTTACTATTTCCGCCGAGTCTGCCGACGATTATCCGGAACTGCCCGATGTAGGCAGCGGACGTAGCATCCGGATCCCTCAGACAGCCCTGAAGGAATTGATCTCCGGTACTATTTTTGCGGTCTCTGAAAATCAGGGACGACCCATCCACACCGGTGTTAAGTTTGAAGTGGAAGATACGGCTGTTTCCGCTATCGCCGTGGACGGTTTCCGTCTGGCACGGCGCACCTTCCATCCGGAAGAGGCTACCGGCAGACAGCTTTCCTTCGTAGTGCCCGCACAGGGACTGAAGGAAGTGGAAAAGA
Organism: Faecousia sp.; assembly: GCA_045589835.1. Taxonomy (GTDB): domain Bacteria; phylum Bacillota; class Clostridia; order Oscillospirales; family Oscillospiraceae; genus Faecousia. Next base: position 4,003 of record JAZNPV010000052.1, on the reverse strand, counting down.
TACTGTCCGACTGCGACGAGGATGTGGCATTTACTCTTGGCGGTAAGCACATTCTGTTTGAGATCGGTGACGCAACCCTGATCTGCCGTCTGCTGGAAGGCGATTTTCTGGACTGGCGGCGGGTGGTCCCCACCAACTGCCCGGTCAAGCTGGTGGCAAATGTGGGCGAGTTGGCCTCCTCCATTGAGCGTGTGGGTCTGATTGTTTCCGAAAAATATAAGAGCCCCGTGCGCTGCGTTTTTTCTAATCAGGTGCTGCAGCTGCGGACCAATACCACCATCGGCGCGGCTGAGGACCGCTGCTCCATCGCCGGTGACGGCAAGGAGCTGGAGATCGGCTTCAATGTACGCTACCTTGCCGATGCTCTGCGGGCAATTCCGGCAGAAGAAGTGGTTCTGGAGCTGACCAACGGACTGAGTCCCATCGTGCTGACCCCAGTGGACGAAAAGCAGGACTTTGCTTATATGGTCCTGCCTGTGCGTATCAAGAATAACTGATTGTAGGGATAATTATGAAAGTTGTTGTAAAAAAGAAGAATCCCAATGCTCCCATTCCGGTAGCCATCGGCACGGAGTTTATTAAGCTGGAAGCTGCCATGAAGTTTGCCAACATGGTAGAATCCGGCGGTATGGCCAAGACAGAGATCCAGGAGGGACAGGTAAAGGTCAATGGAGAAGTCTGCACCATGCGGGGCAAGAAGCTGTACCCCGGTGATACGGTGCAGTATATGGGCGAAAGCTATTTGATTTGTATCCATGAACCTCAATAATATTTGTTTACAGGATTTCCGGAACTACCGGCAGCTAAGTCTTGCCTTTGATCCGGGTGTGAATCTGATCGTGGGCGACAACGCACAGGGAAAGACCAATCTGCTGGAAGCGGTGGCCTACCTTGGCTCGGGAAAGAGTTTCCGTACTCAGAAAACGGCCGAATTGGTGCGGCTGGGGGCGGATTTCGGCGATCTGGAAGGGCAGGTCTATTCCCAGCAGCGGCAGCAGAGCCTGCGCTGGGTACTGTTCCCGGCGGCCAGACCCCGTCAGCTTTTCTGCAACGGGGTCAAAAAGAAAACCGCCGCGGAAATTGCTGGTATTTTGCAGACGGTGCTGTTCTGCCCGGAAGATCTGATGGTTCTCAAATCCGGGGCATCTGCCCGCCGCAGGCTGGGCGATAATGCGTTATGTCAACTAAGACCCAACTACGAAGCGGCGCTCAGCGAGTACGGCAGGATCTTGGAGCAGAAAAACCGGATACTGAAAGACCGGCATGAAAATCCCGCCTTGCTGGAGATTCTGCCGGAATATAACGCCCGGCTTTGTCAGGTAGGCGCCCTGCTGATCTCCTACCGGGCAAGGTTTTACGAAGGCTTAGGCCGGGAGGCGGCAGCCTACCATAGCCATTTTTCCGGCGGTATGGAAGAATTCCGACTGGAATATAAGACGGTTTCCACGGTGACCGATCCCTTTGCGCCGGTATCCGTGTTGACGGAGCAGCTGCAGGCGCATTTGCAGAGCCATTACCGGGCGGAGCTGGATAGCTGCCAGTGTTTGACCGGCCCACATAAGGACGATTTTGACGTTTCTTTGTCCGGAATGAGTCTGAAAGCCTTTGGCTCTCAGGGACAGACCCGCACAGCGGCCATCAGCCTGAAGCTGGCACAGCGGGAGCTGATGGCAAAGGAATCGGGAGAAATGCCGGTGCTTTTGCTGGACGATGTGCTTTCGGAGCTGGATCCGGGCCGGCAGGATTTTGTGCTGAACCAGATCGAAAAGGGACAGGTGTTCATCACCTGCTGCGAACCCGGCAGATTTACAAAATTGGGTAAGACAATAGAGATAGAAAAAGGCAGTGTAAAATATTAGGTCATTGCGAGCCAGTCCGCAGACTGGCGTGGCAATCCCCATCTTAAGAAATACAATGCAGTATTATGTTTATATCCTATCAAATGCCCATAAAAATGTGATATATACCGGTGTGACCAATGACTTGATCCGGCGGGTATATGAGCATAAAAACCATCTGGATAAGAAAAGTTTTACATCCCGCTACAATGTAGAAAGATTAGTTTATTATGAAGTAATATCCAACATTGAAGCAGCGATTGAACGAGAAAAGCAAATTAAAGGTTGGAACAGAAAAAATAAAAATAAATTGATTGAAAGCATGAATTCGGATTGGGTGGATTTATATGAATCTATTCAATTATGAAGGAGATTGCCACGCCAGTGTGCTCACTGGCTCGCAATGACCCCCTAATTGAGACAGGAGAATTGGTATGTCTGACGAAACAAAAGTAACACAGGAATACGGTGCGGAACAAATACAGGTTCTGGAAGGTCTGGAGGCAGTCCGTAAGCGGCCCGGTATGTATATCGGCTCCACCTCCGCATCGGGTCTGCATCATCTGGTGTATGAGATTGTGGATAACTCCATCGATGAGGCGCTGGCAGGCTACTGTAAGCACATCCACGTGACCATCAACCCCGGTAACTCCATCACCGTTACCGACGACGGACGCGGTATCCCCGTGGATATCCAGCAGCAGACCGGCAAGCCTGCGCTGGAAGTGGTCTTTACGGTGCTGCACGCCGGCGGTAAGTTCGGCGGCGGCGGTTATAAGGTCTCCGGCGGTTTGCACGGCGTTGGTGCGTCTGTTGTGAATGCACTGTCCCAGTGGCTCACTGCCCGGGTATATAAGAACGGCAATATCTATGAGATGAAATTTGCCCGGGGCCACATTACGCAGGAAATGACCATCGTGGGAACTACCGATAAAACCGGTACGGAAGTCACCTTCCAGCCGGATCCGGAGATGTTCGACGATGTGATCTACAGCTATGAAATCCTCCACGAACGCATGCGGGAAGAGGCGTTCCTGAACGCCGGCCTTTCCATCACCATCACCGATGACCGGGAGGAAGAGCCTGTCTCCGAGCCTATGTGTTACGAGGGCGGTATCCGGGAATTTGCCTCCTGGACCAACCGGCACAAGACCGTAATCCATAACGATGTGATCTATATGTCCGGCTCCAAGGGCGATGCCTCCGCGGAGATCGCCATTCAGTATAACGACGGCTACAATGAGTCGCTCCAGTCCTTTGCCAACGATGTGCGCACCCCCGAGGGTGGTATGCACGAGACCGGCTTTAAGACTGCCCTGACCCGTGTACTCAATAACTACGGCCTGAAAAACGGCAGCATCAGGGGCGATGACAAGGTCTCCGGCGAGGGCTGCCGGGAGGGCATTACCGCCATTATCTCCGTGAAGCTGACCGATGCCCAGTTCGAGGGCCAGACCAAGGCCAAGCTGGGTAACGCCTATATTCGTACGCTGGTGGATAGCATCGTCAACGAGGAGCTGGCCACCTATTTTGAAGAACATCCTGCCACCGCCAAGATCATTCTGGAAAAAGCCATGATGGCAAACCGGGCAAGAGAAGCCGCCCGGAAGGCAAGAGAGCCCGTCCGCCGGAAAACCGGTCTGGAATCCGGCCAGATGCCCGATAAGCTGCAGGACTGCAACGAGCGTGACCCCGGCCTGTGCGAAATTTACATCGTCGAGGGTGACTCCGCAGCCGGCTCTGCCATTCAGGGCAGAGACTCCCGTTTTCAGGCGATTCTGGCCATGTGGGGTAAGATGCTGAAGGTGGAAAAGGCCAGAGCCGATAAGATCTACGGCAACGATAAGCTGAATCCCCTGATCCTGGCCCTGGGCGGCGGTATCGGCGAGGATTTCGATATTGAAAAGCTGCGCTATCACAAGATCGTCATTATGTCCGATGCGGACGTGGACGGCGCCCATATCCGGACCCTGCTTCTGACCTTCTTCTTCCGCTACATGCGGCCCATGATCGAAAACGGCTACGTCTATTCCGCCGTGCCGCCCCTTTATAAGCTGAAGCGGGGAAAGACCGAGCGGGTGGCCTACTCCGACGAAGAGCGGGACCGTATTTCTGCCGAGCTTCGTGGCGAGAGCAATGCCAAGGTGGAGATCCAGCGCTATAAG
>JAZNPV010000051.1:0-8379 GCA_045589835.1 Faecousia sp. | reverse complement strand
CAAAGAAACACACGATTGTATCTTTATGAACAAATCAACCGAATATGTTCATTATTCTAAATTTTTGTTAAAACTATCAATTTCCGGAGGAAATAATTAGGCAAAACGCCTACCGCCCAATACACCGGCAAAACGCTTCCCAAGGAAATGTGTCCGAGCAGGATCTGCGGGATGCTGTGGAAGCCGCTAAGAAGAAAAAAATCGCGGTGGTAGTTGTGGGTCTTCCCGACAGTTACGAATCTGAAGCCTTTGACCGGGAGCACATGAGAATGCCGGACGGTCATAATGCCCTGGTGGAAGCTGTTGCGGCAGTCAACCCCAACACGGTTGTTGTCCTGTTGGGCGGCAGTGCAATGGAGCTTCCCTAGGCGGATAAGGTGAAGGCAATCCTCTACATGGGTCTGCCGGGACAAGCAGGTGGTCAGGCTGTTGCAAATCTGCTGACCGGCAAGGCAAATCCCTCCGGTAAGCTGACGGAAACCTGGCCCATTTCCTATGATGATGTGATCTCCAAGGATACCTTCGGTAAGAAGAACACCGAGTACCGGGAAGGCATTTATATAGGTTACCGTTATTATGATAAGGCTAAAAAGGCAGTCTGTTATCCCTTTGGCTATGGCTTGTCCTATACCAGCTTTGCATACAGCAACTTGACTGTACAGGATCGCAGGGTTACAGTAGAGGTAAAGAATATAGGCGAAGATAACGGTGCAGAGGTTGTTCAGCTTTATATTGTACCGCCTGCGGGTGGATTGTTCCGTCCTGTCAAGGAGCTGAAAGGCTTCGCCAGAGTGGAATTGGATCCAGGCGAGAGCAAAACTGTGGAATTCGTGCTAGATGACCGCAGCTTTGCAATCTGGAATGATGGATGGAAGATCCCGGGCGGAACTTACACGGTGCAGATCGGCGCATCCAGTCAGGATATCCGTCTGGAGCAGATGATCGAAGTCGCAGGAGAGGAAACTCTACCCCCTGCATGGCAGACCGGAAGCTGGTACGAAACCTTAAACGATAAGCCCAGCAGGGAAGAATGGGAGCGCTTGATGGGGCATCCAGTTCCCATCATCCCGGAGCCAAAAAAGGGCGAATTTACCATGGACTCCACCTGCATGGAAATGAAGGATCATTCCCTGGTTATGAAGATCCAGTACATGGTCACGGAAAACATCATCGCTAAGGGATTCGGCGGCAAGAAGGATATGTCCGATCCCAGCTATCGCATGATGCTCACCTGCGCTACCGACTGCCCCATGCGCAGCGTCATCATCAGCGGTGGCGGTGCCATGAGTGATTCTCTGGCGCAAGGCCTGCTGCATATGGCAAACGGTCATTATATCAAAGGAATCGCAGCAATGCTGAAAAAGTAAAGAGGAGAGATTGTTATGAAAAAAGAAATGAAACTTCCTGCAAGCCGGATCAGATCCGCAGAAGTATCGAAAACCGAAAAGTGGCTGGGCTATCTGGTAGGCCCTGCCGGTGCACTGCTGTTTAACGCGGTGCTGGCATCCTATCTGAATGTGTTCTACACCGACGTGCTGAAGCTGACCGGCGTTTGGGGCGGCGCATTCCTGATGATTTTCCCCATCGTGTCTAAGAGCATCGATGCCATTACCAATGTCATTATGGGTCAGGTCATCGACCGCACCCGAACAAAAGAGGGCAAGGCTCGTCCCTGGCTGCTGCTGTCTGCTATTCTGATGCCCATAACCGGCATCCTTCTCTTTACGGTGCCTACCGCATCCGAAACAGTTCAGGTGATCTGGATTATGATTTCCTATAACCTGTTCTACTCCATTGCCTTTACGATCTACAACATGAGCCACACCCTGATGGTTCCTCTGTCCACTCGAGATACCAAGGACAGAGGCGGCTTGTCTGTCTTTAATAACATCGCCAGTGTTATGATCTCCGGCATTATTGTTGCTCTGATCTTCCCTATGGTGATCATGCCAATTCTGGGCGCCAATAAGCAGCTGTGGATCACGGTTATGAGTGTGCTGTCCATTCTGACGCTGCCTCTGACGTTAATTGAGTACTACTACACCAAGGAGCGGGTCACGGAGGAATCCAATGGTGATGAAACAGAAGTCAAGCCCATCATGGAGCAGCTGAAGGCAGTCGTGAAGGATCAGTACTGGGTCGTGATCATTGCCTATTATGTAGTCTACACGCTGGGTGTCTGCTTCAAGAATGCTGCACTGGTTTATTACTGCAACTATGTGCTGGGTACTTACAATGACGGCATCACCCAAATGCTGGTTTCCGTGATCGGCGGCGTTCCTATGGGCGTTGGCATCTTTGCTGTCGGTCCTCTGGCAAAAAAATTCGGCAAGCGCAATCTGACCCTGTGGGGCTTTGTTCTCTACGCCATTGGCGGCGCGGTGTGCTTGATGAATCCCAGAAATATGGTGGTCGTGTTGATTGGTCAGTTTATCAAGAATATCGGAGGCCTGCCTTGTGCCTATGTGTTCATGGCGCTGTTTGCGGATGTTTTGGATCATATTGAGTGGAAGTACAATTTCCGCGTGGATGGTCTGTCCACTTCCATCTACACCATTATTGCTACTGTTTGTGTGGGCGTTGCCAGCGGTGTTATGAATCTGTGCATGGCCAATACAGGGTATATTGCTCCCGAATTTATCGAAGCAACCGGCGAGACCATCGGCGCTGTTCAGAACGCGGCGACCCAGAATGTGTTCATTTTCTTCTTCCTGACACTGGAAATTATCACGGGCATTATCCTGGTATTCCTGCTTCGCAAGCTGGATGTGGAAAAGACCATTGATATGGAACAGGCAGAAATAAAGGCACGCCGTGAGGTGAAATGAGATGCGTGCAGTCAACCTAAAAACAGAGTATCTTCGTGATCCGATCGGCATTGATCTTCGCAAACCCAGATTCTACTGGAACTGTGAGGGTGGCATCAAGCAGACAGCCTATCAGATCGTTGCAAAGGTGAATGGAGAAACTGTCTGGAACAGCGGCAAGGTAGAATCTTCCTCTATGACCCATATCCCTTATGAGGGAAGAACCCTTTGCAGCGGTGAGCGTGTAATCTGGAAGGTCAAGCTGTGGGATGAGGACGGCAACGGCGGCGAGATCAGTGAAGCCTTCTTTGAGATGGGACTGCTGAACGCATCTGACTGGAAAGCCAAATGGATCACCGGCAACTATAAAGTGAAGAAGAATGAGCGGTATCCGGTGGATTGTTTCCGCAAGTTGATCACCATCGGGAAACCGGTGAAGTCTGCCCGGCTGTACATCACCGCGTGTGGACTGTACGAAGCGAAGTTGGATGGCCGGAAGATCGGTGATTTCTGCCTTGCACCCGGACATACGGATTACCGTAAGCGGGTGCAGTATCAGACCTATGATGTGACGAATATGCTTGGTATGGGCGATTATGCGCTGACTGTCCAGCTGGCAGATGGTTGGTATCGTGGTAGCTGCGGTGCATGGGGCATCCGAAATCAGTATGGTACGGAAACGAAGCTCCTTGCTCAGGTAGAAATCACCTATGAAGATAGTAGCTGTGAAACCATCATTTCCGATGAAAGCTGGGATTGGAGTAATGACGGCCCCATCCGCTTTGCAGACAACAAGGACGGCGAGGTGGTGAATGCCAACCGGGAGCCTAGCTATAACGGAAAGGCAAAAGTGACTTACCAAAAGGTCGTTCCAACTGCTTCCAATAATGTGGCGGTGGTAGAAAAGGAACGCTTTACACCCACCGTCACCAAGGCTCCCAATGGCAAAACCCTGCTGAATTTCGGCCAGAATATTGCTGGATACATTTCTTTCTGCATTCAGGCCAAGCAGGGGCAGAATCTGATATTCCGTTTTGGCGAGATGCTGGATGCAGACGGTAACCTGACCCAGAAGAATATTCAGTGCGTATCCAAGGATAAGGCAAGCCCCCTGCAGCAGATCGTCTATACCTGCTGTGAGGGTTTGAATGAGTACAAGACCACCTTTGCAGTCTTTGGATTCCAGTACGCGGAGGTGGATACGGATATCGAACTGAAACCGGAGGATGTAACTGCTATTGCGGTTTATTCCGACATCCAGCAGACAGGTTTCTTTGAAAGCTCCAACGAACTCCTGAACCGTTTTGTGGATGCTACCATCTGGTCAACCAAGGGCAATTCTCTGGATATTCCCACGGACTGCCCCACCAGAGAACGGCATGGTTGGACCGGCGATGCCCAGATCTTCTTTGAAACCGCAAACTATCTCTTTGACTATGCTACCTTCTCCCAGAAGTATCTGCGGGATGTCTACGATTGGCAGATGAAAAGCGGCAGACTGCCTCAGATCGCTCCCTACGGTGGCGTGGATTTCTACATGTGGACCATGAACGGAAGCGTTGGTTGGTCCGATGCGGGTATCCTGATACCATACCGATTCTGGAAACTGTATGGAGACAAACAGATTCTAATCGACTACTATGACCGCATGAAGCGATACACTGGGTTTATGATGAACCGCTGTGGTAAGTTGGGCCTGATGGCGAAGCCTTTGGGAATTAAGGGCGAGGCAAGAAAGTATGCGGTCAATCTGGGGCAATCCTACGGCGAATGGGCAGAACCGAAAGAGGTGTATCCTAACGACTGGACGGATATGGTAGCGCCCCATCCTGAGGTGTCAACTGCCTATACCTCCTATGTGATGGGGTGTATGGCAGAAATCGCCACAGAACTGGGGTGCAACGAGGATGCTTTGCTGTATCAGAAGTACAGCGATGGCTGCAAGAAAGCCTATCAGGCTATGGCAGAAAAAACGGATTATACACTGGATACCGACCGTCAGGCCCGTCTTGTTCGTCCCCTTGCTTTTGGTTTGCTGGACGAAAAGCAGACTGCCTATACTCAAAAACGGCTCCTGCAAGCACTGGAGAACTATGGATGGCGGCTGGGAACCGGCTTCCTGTCCACTCCGTTGATTCTGGATGTACTGGCGGACATCGACATAGATGCCGCCTCCCGCCTGCTTGAAAACGAGGAGATGCCCGGCTGGCTGTTTATGCCTAAAAACGGTGCCACCACCATCTGGGAATCCTGGGAGGGAACTCAGGCCCAGGGAGGTATCGCATCCTTAAATCACTACTCCAAAGGTGCAGTTTGCGAATGGCTTTTTAAGACCATGTGTGGTATCCGCATGGAGGTCGAAAACCACTTCACAATCGCTCCTAGACTCGGTGGCAGCTTTACCCATGCCAAGGCTGGTTATGACAGTATCTATGGCACGGTGGAATGCGGCTGGGAAAGAACGGAAAGTGGCGACGTAACCTACTTCGTAACGATTCCTGCCAACACCACAGCGGAATTCCGCTATCCGGATGGCAGAACATCAAAACTGAAGGCTGGAATTCACACTCTTTAAGCATCAACAATAATACCGCGCAGTTGTTCTGCAACTGCGCGGTTTGTTTATTGGGGTTCGATTGAAACAAGACGTACTTCCAGCATATCCAGCAGGGCGTCCAGTTCCAGAGTATGATTTTTTGTATCTGTGAGGTATTTGCTGCACTTGGGTGTGGACAATGCTTCCAAGGACTTAAATTCCTGTATGGAATCCAGCTCCAGAGCACCCATATCCACCCACTGGTCAAAGGCAGAGCCGGACTTGCGGTTCAGAACCGTTTCCCGAATGAGGTATGTTCCGTTCTTTACATCACTTAGACGCAGATGAACATCCAGATTCTGTACCGGATCAAAAGGCGTATACCGGTCTGTGAATGTCATATCGAAGCGCTCGCCAAGCGCGTAGAGATGGGAGAAGTGGCGGTAATTATACATCATGATGATGTACCGGTTTCCTTGTTTGGTTGCAAACCAACCGTCGCCGCTGCCAACGTAGGTGCTCCCCAACTGACGAAGAAGCCACAGAGCATAGAAGCTGGCTTTGGGAATGCCTCCCACCGTAAACAGGCCCAAGCCACCGAAAAACAGCTCTTTTGGCAAGGGAGCTTCGCCCATCCAGTCGGTTAAGGACCAGTAGCCGAAGCTGTCCAGCCGGTCGTAGTTCTCCAGTATGTTTTTCACGATATAGCAGGATTTGAAACAGGTATCATTCAGAAGATCCTCCTGACTGGGGGTGTTGTTCCACTCTGTCAGGAAAATGGGAGTCTTCTTCAACCCGAGCTGTTCCCGTTCGGAACGCACTTGATTTACAAAATCACGGAATCCGTCAGGCTTATCCCGCAGTGTCATGGAATAAACAAAACCGAAAATGGAATCTTTGCCATTTTCCTCATCAGCCAGTGCAGTATCGTAGTAATAGAAATTCAGGAAGTCTGGCATACAGCCGTTCTTCTCGCACCATGCGAGGAACGGGATGTACCAGTTGGTGTAATTGTCCTTAACAATGTAATAGGTTGGAGGCGCGCCGAAGGAGAGTGCGTGATCGCATTCCTTCACAGCCCGATAGGTGCTTTGGTAGAATTCGTAAAAAGATTCTTTGTCGGCAAAACCGTAAAGATCGGTGGGGGTGTCCGGCTGGGTCCATACGCAGAAATGCCAGCGGTGAACGTCATCGCCATACCGCTGCAGCAGATGACTTACCACGGCTTTTACGAGTTTGCTCCACGCAGTCAGACTCGTCGGTTCGCTGACAAGGTAATTAAACAGTCTGCGCTGGGGATCTTTGGCCAAAAGGGCAGGCATAAAGGATAATTGAATAATCGGTTTCAGTCCGACGGAAACCAGAAAATCAAAAACTTTGTCGATATATGCGAAGTTGTAGACGGGCTTGCCATCGGGACTCAGATTATAGACGTGGAGCTCGTCGGATAGAATCCCGTTGAACTTGATATACTCAAAACCGATCTCTTTCTGCATTCTCGTTACCATGCGCTGGATATCTGCCGTCAGAAGATCAGAAGCGCTGCCGACGGTCATCACATTCCGCCATGTATGCTTGAGAGTACGCATATCTGCGTTTGCGTTCAGCTGGATGCTGCAGCTGATGGAGTTGGCAGGAGCGGGTGCGGAAGTCGGGGTTGGCTCCAGGTACTTTTTCAGACCTGCCATATAATCGTGCTGCTCAACGCTGGGCAGCAGCTTCTTTTCCGGTTTCTTTTCTCGGTTCTGGCGGCGGTACACGCTGGGGAGGACTCCAAACTCTTTCTTAAAAGCCTGAACAAAGGCATGGGAGTTGGGGAAACCGCTGTCTGCGGATACGTCTTCGATGATCTTCTCTGTGTTCAGCAGCTCGTCAACGGCATGATTCAGCCGAATTTGTGTTAAATAGTTCAGGAAGGTCATTCCGAACTGCTGGTCAAAGAATTTGGAGAGGTAAGGAGCAGAGAGATGAACCATGTCCGCCAGTCTGGACAAGGAGAGATTTTCGGTATGATGCTCCCGGACAAGTCTTGCGATCTGGGTGACGCGGGCTGCATGGCGGTGGCTCTGGACATCCTGCGCATGGGTGCGGCTTAAGCGGAAATTATTGTACATCACATCCATCAGTTCGTAGATGTAGGCCCAGTTACGAAGCTCGTATCCGGTCTGTTGGTCTGCATTGTTTTTGATGATCCGGGCAACGAGGGTCCGCAGGGCAGCAAAGGCTGCGTTATCGCCCTGAACAGCGCTGTTGCAGAAGAATTGCGGATGCTGAGGGTCAGGGAGCGTCTGTTCAAAGATGGACTGCTCGAACTGGACACAAACAAGTGTGCAGTCTGTGCTGCGCAGTTCATGAGGCATATGGCCGTCGATGGTGATGATATCTTCGTGGCCGAGGGTGTAGGAGTGTCCGTCGATGACTACGGTGCACCGTCCGCTCAAAATCAGATCGACTTCGAAATAATCGTGCATATGGTTTTGCACGAAACCAATCTGCTGCATGGTGCAGCGAAGGGGCATGTGCGTATCGAAATTAGCGATTTCGTAATTTTTTCGCATGGATGTATCATCTCCTTATGGTGCAATTATAATTCGCCGAGGTTAAAAAATCAATGTTTTAAGGAATTATAGAAACGTTAAAACAGTAAAATATTAATGCATAATAGCAAAAATGACGGATGAGTTGTCTTTTTAATATACTTTTTGAAAGCACATGAAGATAAGATTTGGCGGGAGTTTTCCTTTTGGGAGAGCTCCCGCCTGTTTATTTTGCACAGTTGGAATCGTTGCCATTTTTGTACTTTCTCTAAAAACCAAGGATTTTTACTCTCGAATTTCCAGAAACTCCGTTTTTGTTGGTTTGTGCAGTTTTTTATAAAGAAAAAACGCAAAATCATAAGCAAAACCCCTCGAAAACCAAAGAGCGCCATAAAAGGAAAAACGATACAATAAAATTGCGAGGTGAGAATATGAAAGCACCCTTATTGGAAATGAAGCATATTCGCAAGTGTTTTTCCAGCACAGTTGCGCTGAACAC
>JAZNPV010000050.1:0-4505 GCA_045589835.1 Faecousia sp. | reverse complement strand
CAGTAAGCGGGTGTGTTTCCGTCTGTTCCGGGAGAATCTGCATATGAGTCCCGTTGAATATATGACAAGCTACCGGCTTCACAAAGCTTGTCAGAGATTAGCAGAATCGGATGAATCCATTACGCAGATCGCCTACAACTGTGGTCTTGGCTCTAGTAGCTACTTCGGAAAGCTTTTTCGGGAGAAATATGATTGTTCTCCTACGGAATATCGCAATAATTGGCACGATCGTGATAATAATTTGCAGTAATCATATATTATTCCTGCCATAGATGCAGTATGCTGATGTTAGTTAAGGTACTCACCAAGGCTAAACTTTCCTTAAGGAAGCGTTGTCAGACATACGGCGCTTCCTCCCAATTCTTGTGGGGCTGGTGAAAGCCAGCCCCATTTTCTATGGAGGACTCACTATGCTGCTTACCCGCAAGATTGCAGAAAAAGAATTGGAACAAGCGTATGCAGCCAATCCCGGTCCTTGGGCAGACCACTCCCGGTATGTTGCGCTTGCTTGTCAGAATATTGCCAGCCAATGTCCCCATCTAGATGCACAAGATGCCTACATCTACGGTCTGCTTCACGACATTGGCAGATATGCCGGTGTCACTTCAGAGCGGCATCTGATCGATGGCTATCGCTATTGCATGGATAGAGGGTGGGAGAAAGCGGCGCAGATCTGCATCTCTCATGCCTTTATGATCCCGGATATTGAAACATCTATCGGTGTCTTTGATATGCCGGATGAGGATAAGGCATTTATAGCACAGTTTGTAAAAAATGCGGTCTACGATGATTATGATAAGCTGGTTCAGCTTTGCGATGCCCTGGCCATGCCCACCGGCTTCTGCCTGTTGGAAAAGAGATTCGTGGATGTTGCCATCCGTTACGGCACCCATCCGGCAACCATTGAACGCTGGAAAGTGGTATTGAATATCAAGGCGCACTTCGAGGCAATTATGGGATGTTCCATCTATGATTGCCTGCCCGGTGTGATCGAGAACAGCTTCAAATAACGGAGGGTGAATGATGAAAAACTTGACTCTCCGATATAGTATCACACAATTTGCTTTTTGGGCCGCCTCCACAGGCGCGACAAGTTTCGCCACAGCCTATTTGCTAGGCCGGGGACTTCCTTCGGGAATCGTTGGTGCGTTACTTGCAATCGCCGGTCTCCTGTCCTGCCTGATACAACCGGTGCTGGCTGGTATTGCGGACAGAGCGAAAAAGTTTGCGATCTTGAAAATACTAGTCGGTATGTCCGTACTGTGTGCCGTATGCTTCTGCATACAGCTAATACCCAACCTTCCTGTTGGTATTGCCGGAATCAGCTATATGATTGCGCTATGGAGTTCCGATGCTATGATCCCGTTTACGAATGCTCTGTGTATTTCCTATACGCAGGGTGGCTTCTCCATTAACTTTGGAGCTGCCCGTGGTATTGGTGCGGCAGCATCTGCCATTTCTTCCTTGGCTTTGGGATTTGTGATAGCGCAATTCGGTCATGCCTGGATGATTCTGCTTCTTGTGTTTTTCAAGCTGTTGTGTGTCCTGATCTTGTTGGGATATCCGAAAATCGACAAAACCACGGTTTCCCCCAATATTGCAGATAATAGTTGCACAATCCTGGAGTTTTTCTCCCGCTACCGCTGGTACTGTGCTTCTTTACTGGGTATAGCCTTTTTGGCAATGTTCCTCACTATTATGGAAAACTACCTGATTGCCATTATGGGCGCTTTGGGTGGTGATAGCAGTCATGTTGGTATTGCCTTGTTTATTGCCTCTTTGGTAGTGTCACCGACGATTTTCTTTTTCAGCAAACTTAGGGCTAGAATAAAAGATACGAACCTGCTAAAAATTGCTGCTGTTTCTTTCCTCATACGGGCGGTCGGCCTTTACCTGGCCAAAGATATTACAACCATCTACCTGTTGCAACTGCTTCATATTACATCTTATGGCTTTATGCACCCCACACAGGTGTACTACGCCAATGCAAAGGTAAGAAGTACCGATATGGTCAAGGGGCAGGCATTTAGTACCGCTGCCTATGCCTTGGGCTGTTCAGCAGGTAATTTCGCTGGCGGGCAGCTTCTGAATCTAGGGGTAGATGCGATTCTGATTGCGGGTATTGTGATGTCACTTATTGGAACCGTGATTATGTTCTTGACTGTGAACAAAACGGATAAGTGTGTACAGGAGGGAAGAAATGAAGCACATCGTATTTGATGTTGACGGTACGCTGATCGACACGGAATATGCAGTACTCCATTCTCTCCGCGATACGCTGTTTTCAATTACGGGAGTGGAATACCCCTTGCAAAAGCTAACATTCGCGCTGGGAATTACAGGGGAAGATGCACTGAAATATTTGCACATTGACAATATTCCGGACGCACTTATCCGCTGGGATGTAAATATGGCGAAGTACAGCTCTTCGGTACACATCTTTCCAGGTATAAAAGAAGCGCTTGAAGCACTGCTACAGAAGGGATGCAAACTTGGGATCGTTACATCCAAAACGAGAGCAGAGTTTGAAAATGAATTTATTCCCTTTGGAGTTGGACAGTATTTTGAAACAGTTATTTGTGCCGACGATACAGCGGAACACAAACCCTCGCCAGAACCTCTGCTGAAATATGCTGAGAATTCCGGCGCTGTCCTGTCTAACATAATCTATGTAGGCGATAGTCCCTATGATTTGTCTTGCGCAAATGCTGCTGGTGTCCAGTTTGTTCTCGCAGGCTGGGGTGCAAAGCAGCCGGTCCAAATCAACGATAAATCCTGGGCCAAAGACCCAGCAGATTTGCTTCTGATTATCTAAAAAATAACCCGTCAACTCACAAGGACCTCTTTGTGCATTGACGGGTTGTTAATTTTTTGTGCTCCTTATTGGGTATCTATAAGTGTGCGGTGTTTCTTGGCATAATCGCTGGCAGCTTGCTTCCGTTCCTCACTATACGGCGCGGTCAGGCGAATACTGATTCTGCTTTTGTCGATTTCAAACCGTAGGCCGCCTTGTTCGTCATCATCGGTCTGCTGGCACAGTTCCGGGAATTTGGCAGCGTAGGCAAGCAACCGCTTCTTCAGCTTGGTATCGTGGGTGTAGATTTCTGCAGTGGGGTCTTTAGCGTTGTAATATACCTCAGTGACTTTCTGCTTCTTGGTAAGTCCTGTTCTTATTGAAAATCCTCCTTTTTTCGTTAATTTTTCTCTGCTCTTGAGCTGGGAAAATAGCTGTGTTTTCCGCTGGGATCGCCTTGGATGATGTCCGCATCGTTTAGCTTGCTCCCATCGGATAATTTGTGTTTTTTTCGGGTCTTGAGCAAATTTCACTATGTAAGCACCGCCAGCGGATTTCTCCGCTGAGCGGTGTGCTTTTTTGCTGTCAAAGTTACCGTTCGTAATCCCGGTTTCTGTTCCTGGGAGTCTTTCGACCTTCCTCTTGAAGCCTTCGAAGCTGATCCCGGACACTCTGCTTTTCGGGAGGTCTTTCGGCAGATCGCTTTCTCTCTCGGACTGCCAACTCCCATTCAGCAAGGTCCCAGTTGTACCGGCTGACAATCTGCTCCGCCTTTTTATAGGTGGCAGTAAATGCTTGCACATCGGGATATCCGTCCTCTTCCAAAATAGTGGGCAGTGCGTCCAGCCTTTGCCGGATTTCCTGTTCCATCTTCTGAATTTGGGCTTCCACCGCCTTGCGCTCCTTGCCTTTGAAGATACCCTTGATATCCGCAAGCTGGGCCTGCAGCTTAGGCAATTCCACTTCCTGCAAGGTGCGGATCGCTTTCGCTTCTGCCTGGGCCTTTGCCATCAGCTTTTGCATATGCCGGAATTCTGCTATATCCAGTTGCAAAGTGGGCTTAGGCGGGAGCTGCATACTGCGGATCATACCTTGCAGTAGTTCCTTTGCCCTGCGGACGATCTTTCGGAACAGTTCCGGCAGCCACCCATGCTTTGTCACGGAGTCTGCAGCCTTGTTGTGGATCTCCTCATTCTTCAGTTCAATGATGGTTTCTTCCGCTATACCGGACAGTAATGCCATGTCCGCTGTGCGGTTCCATTCCTGCCTTGCGGCATTGTCCGCTTCAATCTCCGCCGCCTTGGGGTTGTTCTTGCCGATCTTCTTGGTGGCAAGATACACACCGTTGGGATCAAACACTCTTAGGTGCTGCGCCGGGTCGGAGATATGTCGGTTGATCAAATCGGTATAGATTTCTTTCAGATTGTGTAGAAAGCCTTTGTCCTTGAACCGTTCATCCTTGGGGGTGAACATATGCTGTTCGTAGATTTCGCCTTTCTTGATGACCGTGCATCCCGGTCTGATTTTCCCATCCTCTCCGGTAATTTCTTTCTTGGTGCGTACCCGCTTGCCGGTTTCGTCATAGAACACGCTTCGGCTGGCGATCTTGATATCCGGCTCTGGCAGAAGTGTCCGTTCGCTGAATATCAGGTGTATGTGGTAGTTGGTCTTGCGTTTGTTGTGGTGGAGTGCGCTGACGCATTCCACACCG
>JAZNPV010000049.1:0-2459 GCA_045589835.1 Faecousia sp. | reverse complement strand
TTTCCTCCCCGGCTTCGCCGGAAACCGGAAAATATGGCTATTATACCATTTCGCTTGCGCTACATGGTATAATAAAGAAAAGGCACAGTCAGGTGCCGATCTATTTTTCAAGTTGGAGGTTTTCATAATGAAAAAAGAAATCCCTTCCATTGACGCATGGCTGAAAGAGGCCAAGGCCCATGAATCTGCGCCAAAAATCGGCATGTATTTGACCCATAATGGAACTGTCCGCCAGACTGCCAAGGCGAAGGTCCGTTATGGCGCGGAGAACAGCAAAGAAGTTACTGGTATGGTCTTCTCTTACGATGAAGAAAAGGTCAATTCCGTCATTGCCGACACCTACAAAATGGAGGGTATTTACTATATCAAAGTCTGGCTGAATGAAGGGCAGCTAAAAATGGGCGACGACATTATGTATGTGCTCATTGGCGGTGATATTCGCCCCAGAGTTGTGGAAGCACTGCAGTATCTGGTGGGCCGAATTAAGAATGAGTGCGTATCCGAAACAGAACTCAATTGAAACAAAACTGGACCTGTTGCAAAAATACGCAACAGGTCCATATTTTTATTTGGCGCAGTCTGCGCTGCCTTCAGAGTAAAGCATATCCAGTCCGTGAGAAACAGGATCGATAACCGCCAGAATGTTTTCCTGGCTTGCCTTTTTGCTGCCAGGGAGGTTAATAATCAGACTTCTCTTCCGTATGCCGGCTGCAGACCGGGAAAGACAGCCTTTGGGAGTTATTCTCATAGATTCTGCACGCATAGCTTCTGGGATACCGGGTGTTGGGCGTTCCACTACCTCCATGGTAGCTTCCGGAGTAATATCCCGGGGAGAGAAGCCTGTTCCGCCGGTAGTTAGCACCAACGCAATATTCAGTTCGTCGGCACATTTGATAAGCTCTGCCTTGATCAACTCCCGATCATCGGGAATCATTTGGGTATAGGTGACATCGAAGCCTTTATCCTTCAAAATCTCCACCAGATTCGGACCGCTGGTATCTATACGTTCACCGCGAGAGCCTTTATCACTGATGGTAATGACAGCAACAGTATACATATTAGTACTCCTTCCGGAAATAATCTCCATGGACGCCACCGGTTTTGCTGAGAAGCCGGATGTTAGAGATTACAATATCTTTTTGGACCGCCTTACACATATCATAAACTGTGAGAGCAGCGGTGGATACGGCCGTCAGTGCCTCCATCTCTACGCCGGTACGGCCATCGCAGGAAACGGTGGCACGGATCTCCACAGATTTGCGATTTTCATCCAGTGTCAACTCCAAATTGATGCCATCCATCAAGATGGGATGACACATGGGGATGATATCCGGGGTGCGCTTGGCTCCCATAACTCCGGCAATTTGCGCAACCGTCAACACATCTCCCTTCTTCATACCGCCGCTTTGAATCAGAGAAAAGGTTTCTTCATTTACAAGCACGCGGCCCGCCGCCACTGCGGTGCGTTGCGAAATAGGTTTTTCTCCCACATCCACCATCTTTGCGCGACCCTGTTCATTAAAGTGGGTAAAGTCGGACATCGTTCAGCCTCCTATTTGATTCATGTTTCGTCCTGCCTGGCTTCTGTGCAGGGCATCCAGATCCCCATGCCAAGCAGGTTTGTTCCAAATAGCTTCTTTTAATACACTCTGCATCCCAGCAAAGTCCAAGCCCTTCAAAGAATACTCATCGGCACTGTGCAGGCACGGCTTTACCTTGCCATCGGCTGTCAGACGAATCCGATTGCAGCAGCCGCAGAAATGGGCACTAACCGGGCTGATAAGGCCGATATTTCCTTTGGCATCCGGCAAGCGGTACAGCTTGGCAACGCCGTCATCTTCTCCTACAGGAACAGCATCCGGCAGATAATCAAGAACACGGGAGCATGGAATGAAGGCCTTTTCATCAAAATCACCGCTGTCATACATGGGCATCATCTCTATGAAGCGCATATCCACAGGATACTGCCTGGTCAGTTCTGCCAACTGTGGAATGTCCTCCTCGTTAAAGCCGCCGATCAACACGGAATTGATTTTTATTTTCTCAAAACCTACCTTCAGTGCGGTATCCAGACCTGCCCGGAATGCTTCCAGCTTGCCCACACGGGTAATGTAAGCATACTTTTCTTCATTCAATGTGTCCAGGCTTAAATTCAGCCGTGTTACCCCGGCTTCCTTCAGCTCCCCGGCCAGTTCCGGCAGGCGTATGCCGTTGGTGGTCAGGCAAACCTCCCCAATACCACTCACAGCGGCAGCTCTGCGACAGATTGAAACGATATTCTTTTTTACCAGGGGTTCGCCGCCGGTAAACCGCAGCTTGGTAATGCCCAAAGATGCCGCAGCTTCCACAGCGGTGATGATCTCGTCCTCTGTCAGCATTTCGGAATGACTCTTTTTGCACACACCTTCTTCCGGCATACAATACCGGCAGCGCAGGTTGCATTTATCCGTAACAGAAAT
>JAZNPV010000048.1:0-21774 GCA_045589835.1 Faecousia sp. | reverse complement strand
GTCAGCAAGATCGAGAGCAAGCTTTCCATGATTGCCCGACAGGGCCGCGCCTTTGGTATCCACCTGATTCTTGCCACACAGCGTCCGGATGCCAACATCCTGTCCGGTCAGATCAAAAACAATGTGAACTGCCGGATCTGTGGTCGTGCTGACACCATCCTGTCACAAATTATCCTGGACAGCACGGCTGCAGCAGAGCAAATCCCTAAGGATGCCCGTGGTCGTTTTCTGCTCCATGACGGCACCCTTTTCCAAGCCTATTGGTTTGATGACAGAGGAGGTTGATACTATGACATCATCTAACCTGCAAAATAAATATCCACCTGTCCTCTGTGTGAGGCAGGTGGCCGAAATATTGGTGGTCAGTCATAACACCGCCTATGAGTTAGTCCGCTCCGGAGCCATTCATAGTGTCCGTGTGGGACGCAACTACCGCATCCCCCTGGAAGCGGTGATTGACTACCTTTGTAAGCACTGATCGTTGCAGATAGACCGCTTGTATGGTATACTATAGGTGTACCTGCTATGCGGCAACGAAAGGAGTAATATTTATGCCGCAAAGCAAAAAAGCATCTTCCGGTATGGGGTCGATCCGCAAGGTCACAAGAGAAGTCAATGGAAAGACCTATACCTATTACGAGGCGCGTTATACGGCTGGCTTTGATCCTGGAACAGGCAAGCAGATCCAGCGCAGTATATCCGGCAAGACCCAAAAGGAAGTTGCTCAAAAATTGAAAGCTGCCTTGGCAGCTCTTGATTCCGGAACCTATATTGCACCCTGCAAAATGACAGTTGCTGAATGGTTGGATGTTTGGGCAAGTCAGTATTTAGGAGGCGTTAAGGAATCTACTGTTGCCGCCTACAATGCGACTATCCGTACCCACATCAAACCCGGTCTGGGAGCAATTCGATTGGATGCTCTGGATACCCATTTAGTTCAAAGCTTTTACAACGGCCTGAGAGAGCCGACGAAGGATCGTGCTGCAGTTTCACCCAAGACGGTGAAAAATGTCCACGGAATCCTCCATAAGGCCTTACAGCAGGCAGTTGCTAATGGTTACATCCGGTTCAATCCTACCAACTCCTGCATCCTGCCACGCATTGAGAAAAAGGAACTTCAACCGTTGGATGAAGCAGAAACTAAGCTGTTTCTGGATGCTGTCAAAGGCCATCCACTTGAGCTCCTGTACACCATTACACTGTTCACGGGCCTGCGCGAGGGTGAGGCTCTTGGTCTGACTTGGGATCGCGTGGATTTCATGCGAGGCACCATACTGATCAGTAAGCAGCTGCAGAAGGAAAAGAAAGCGGGAGGTCAATTCCGCTTGGTTTCTCTGAAGAATGATAAACCGCGTCGAATTCAGCCAGCCCCTTGGGTTATGCAGTTGCTGAGAGACCGAAAGCTACAGCAGTATGAGCATAAGGAGAAAGCGGGAGCAGCCTGGTCCAATCCTTTGAATTTGGTTTTTACAAATGAGTTGGGTGGAAATCTGATTCCGCAAACCGTGGTGAGACATTTTAAAGAAATCGTCACAGCCATTGGCAGACCGGATGCAAGATTTCACGATCTACGACACAGTTACGCCGTTGCTTCACTGCGTTCCGGAGATGACATTAAAACCGTTCAAGGCAACCTTGGCCATGCCACCGCAGCCTTTACTTTGGATGTTTATGGCCACGTGACCAACCAAATGCAGGAGGCCAGTGCAATCCGAATGGAGGCCTATATCAAGGGTATTTTGGAGCTATAAGGGAAAATGTAAGGGAAAAAGAAAAACCACCTCAAGGCATTCCTAACTTTTATCCCTCAAAAGTGCCGAAAACAAAGAAGAAATCCGGTCAGGACTAACTTCCTAACCGGATTTCACTGGCGGAGTGAGAGGGATTTGAACCCTCGCGCGCTTTTTAGACGCCTACTCCCTTAGCAGGGGAGCCCCTTCGGCCTCTTGGGTATCACTCCGAATCAACAAGTTATATTTCGTTGTTGCCAAAATATTTTAGCATAGACGGTCCCATTTGTCAAGGGAATTTGCCGGATAATTTGAGCAGTCTGCGGAAAACTTACCTTGAGGTGATTGACAATGGCAAAGAAAGGCATGGCAAGACCGGACTGGACGCATCTGCATCCAAAAAACGATGCGTCACCCGTTCCGGAAATTCAAGGAAAGGCTAAAAGCAGCAAGAAAAAGGCAAATCCCATCATTGCTGGCACAGAAGGCGCCTATTTAAAAGTATACCACGAAAAGCCCATTCCTGACAGCGCGTACGGCCCCATCGACAACGATCTTGCCCGGGACAATCTGGAAAACCACATCCCCTACGCAGATCTGCAGGATATATAAGCGTTCCCCGGTGAATATCACATTCACCGGGGAGTTCTTATTTACCAAATCTCACATAAGATGTTACATACATTGGAATTTGAGGTGGTACTATGGAACATATAACCAATTCGATTACAATCCGCGGTAGTCTTACGGAGCTGCCCTGCTTTTCCCATGAAAATCACGGACGCCGGTTTTACCGGTTTGTACTGGAGGTTCCCCGTCTCTCCGGTGCCATTGACCTGCTTCCGGTGATTGCGGAAGAACCGCTGGTTATGGGCATTGATCCCACAGCCGGAGCAATGATTACCGTTACCGGGCAGATTCGATCTCACAACCAGCGCAGCGACGGCGTACGCCATTTACTGATCTTTGTATTCGCGGGATCTGTCATAGCTGAAGACGGTGAGCCTGTAAATGATGTGATTCTGGAAGGCCCTTTATGCAAAGAGCCAACCTACCGCCGTACTCCTTTAGGCCGGGAAATTTGTGATGTGATGCTGGCTGTACCGAGAGCCTTTCACCGGGCCGACTATCTTCCCTGCATTCTTTGGGGCAGGACCGCACAGGAGATCTCCGTCTGTCACACGCGAGACCGTATCCGGATCTATGGACGGCTGCAAAGCCGGATATATACCAAGCTCACCGAAGAAGGCGCCCTAGAGCGCACTGCCTATGAAATATCAGCTCTGCGGGCGGAAATATCAGAGCAGGAAGTTTAACAGCAGACACAATGTACATCCCACAGCGGTAGGCAGTACCCATGCCGCCGCTGTGTTTTTTACGCTGCCGGTTTCCCGGTAGATCGTCATTAAGGTAGTTGCACAAGGCCAGTGGAACAACGTAAACACCATGGTACAAATGGCCATTTGCCATGTCATTCCTCCGTCCAGCAGGATCTGAGGCCCCAGTCCGGAAACCGCCTGCAAACTGCCCGCACCGGTCATGGCCATCAAGATCACAGGAATCACCAGTTCATTGGCAGGAAGTGCCAGACAGAATGCCATTAAAATCACACCGTTCATTCCCAAAGCGCTGCCAAGGGGGTTCAGAAGTGTGGCAAGCCACGCCATAATCCCGGTATTGGAAAATATCCAAAGTAGCACGCCGGCCGGTGCCGCCACAGACAGGGCTCTTCCTGCGATAAATAACGTGCGGTCCAATAGCGAGCGCACCAGTATTTTGCAAAGCCGGGGACGGCGAAAAGGCGGCATTTCCATTAGAAATGTGCTGTCTTTTGCTTGCAGGACTGTCTTGCTCAGCACTCCGGAGGCTGCCATAGCCCCCGCCATCCCCAAAACCACGCAGGCCGCAACAACCAACGCCGCTCCCACCTCCGGAAAGAACAGGGTTCCCAGCAAAATAAGCGTAGGAAAACGCCCATTACAAGGTACCATTGCGTTGGTCAGAATCGCCGCCAAACGTTCCCGCGGTGAATCGATGATCCTGCAGCCTACAACGCCTACCGCATTGCAGCCAAGCCCCATGCACAATGTCAGCGCCTGCTTACCGCAGCCGCCGCAGCGGGCCATGCAGGGATCCAGCAAAAATGCCATACGGGGAAGATATCCCACATCCTCCAGAATCGTAAACAGCGGAAAAAAGATAGCCATAGGTGGCAGCATTACGCTGATCACCCGGGCAGAGGTTGCATATAAGCCATCCACAAGAATGCCCCGCAGCCACCACGGCGCCCCTGCAAGCAAGCCAGATAACAGGCTGTAACCCCAATCAAATACATGCTCCAACAGTTGGGAAGGATAGTTGGCACCCCAAACAGTCAGCCAGATAATCAGCAGCAAAAGCAGCAGCATAAACGGCACGCCGAACCTGCGGCTTACCAGCAGCCGATCTGCTTTCAGTCGGATCTTATCCGCATTGCTGTTTTCCCGGATCGTACATGCAGCAGCGATTTTCTCCGCTGCTGCAATGGTGTCTTCCCATTCATGCACCCGCAGCTGAGGCGGCCCTTTTGCTGTTTGCAACAGCTTTTCGACCAGTGTATCCAAGCCCTGATCCCTGCCTGCTGATGCCAGCACTACCGGTACCCCAAGCTGGCGTCGAAGCATAGAGCCGTCTATGGTAATACCGTAACGGGCTGCCTCATCCATCAAGTTAATACATACCACGACTTTCTGTGTACGGGAAATGACCTGCAGCGCCAGTATCAGACTTCGTTCCAGACAGCTTCCGTCACAGACCACCAGTGTGCAATCTGCGTGTCCCGATTCCAGAAAATCCGCTGCCATCCGCTCATCCTCGGACTTGCCCTCCAGAGAGTATGTACCGGGCAGATCGATCAGCGTAATTTCTGTATCCTCCCTGCATAAAGTCCCCCGGGCGACACCCACCGTTTTACCGGGCCAGTTACCTGTATGCTGACGTAATCCTGTCAGCGCATTGAACAGGGTGCTTTTTCCCACATTGGGATTTCCCGCAAGGGCGACGGTTATCTTTTGTTCCATATTTCTGCCCATCACCACCGCACCCGGATCTTCCGCAGATCACAGGTGCGCAACGCCAGCACAGAGCCGCGCAGCGCAAGAGCCGTTACCTGCCCGCCGGGGCTGCGGTAACAGCACCGCACCCCAGTACCGGGAACCAAACCAAAATCATGCAAACGATCAGACAATGCTCTGCTCACAGCTATTTCCGTCACCACAGCGTACTCGCCCGGAGATACACAATGCAAACCGGATTCCATCCCAATCCCCTCCAATCACTATGCCATCATATCCACGGAGAGAAAAATAGTGCCTGTTTCCAGAAGTTATTTCTTTCCTTTCCCCAGAATTTATGCTAAACTGAAAGAAAAAAGCGGAGGCTGTCATGAAAGAGAAAGTAAACGCTGTTATTGAGGGCCTGAAAGCCCTTTACCCGGATGCGCTCTGTGCGCTACATTCTGAAAAAGACTACGAACTGATGATTGCCGTGCGGCTGTCTGCCCAATGCACCGATGCCCGGGTCAATCTCATAACACCTGCATTGTTTGCTGCCTACCCTACCCTGGAGGCTATGGCTGCCGCTTCTGTTTCCGATATCGAAGGCTACATCCATTCCTGCGGATTTTACAGGCAGAAGGCAAAGGATATTGTGCAGGCCTGCCAGATGCTGCTGTCCGACTACGGCGGAAGGGTGCCTGATACTATGGAGCAGCTTCTGAAGCTGCCCGGTGTGGGCCGCAAAACCGCAAATCTGCTGCTGGGTGATCTGTATGCTGTCCCCGGCAGTGTTGTGTGCGATACCCATTGTATCCGTATCTGTGAACGGCTGGGCTTTTCTAAGGGAAAGGATCCGGAAAAAGTAGAAAAGCAGCTGCGTGCCATCCTGCCGCCAGAGGAAAGCAGCGACTTCTGCCACCGGATCGTTCTGTTTGGCCGGGATATCTGCACCGCAAGAAATCCCAAATGCGCCCAGTGTCCTTTAGCAGTTCACTGCACCGTAATCAATGCCGGGTAATCATAGCTACCGACCGGTGGCATTTTTTCACAAAGAAATCCCGCTGATCTTTGCGATCAGCGGGATTTCCTATACAGTTACAATATTCTCTTCACCGATATTGATGGGCACACCATTGACTTCCACATTTTCATCGGCGCAGATCAGAATATACTTCAGACCACCGATAATGCGGGTCTCAATCAAGTCACTGCGCTCCGGATTTACCTTAATTGACACATCCGGCGTAGTGATCTCAAATTTGTTGTCGATCACATTCTTGGGATGCAGCTGGGCTTCAAAGCCAAACACCTCATCGTATTGCACGCTAAATTTTGCCATGCTCTTTTCCGACACGCCGCAGGTATTCAGGGCGTCCTTGACCTGCTCCTTGGAGATCAGCAGTGGTTCTGCCACCTTGCTCTCCTTGTGCAAATCGATACTCTGGCGGATCTGGTCATGGACTGTCTGCACCACTTCCAAAGAACACTCCTCTTGCAAGGAATTGGCAATCAGCGCTTCAAAGGACTTTTTCTGCTCCGCCGCAGGCTTGGGCGGCTGCACATTGAACAGCGCCTCTACCAGCGCTTGATGGCTCTCCTTGGGGCTGTGGGTGTAAAACAGCGCATTATAGATATTGGTTGCCCGGTTATCAAAGGCCGGGAACAGAAAGCCTACCTCCGGCGCAGAAGCCACCTGATGGGCACCGCCGTCATGGAATTCCTTATCTTCTGCGATATAGCGTAAAGTGGGCTTTGTAAGCTTCACAGGGCAGACCGCACACAGCAGATATGTATATGTTTCCTCGGACGCATCCGACTGTGTTTCATCATCCCTGCTCTTGAATGGCACATCGTAGCTGTCACAGCCAATGAGGATCAGATAGTTTTCATTGAAATTTACATTGTCAATGATCTTCTGATACAGCGCCAGCCGCAGCTGCTCATCGCCTAAATTGCTCCGCAGATCCATCAGCAGCTTATGTTCCGGTGAACCGGCCACCTGTGCGGTGCGGAAGGTAATATCGATCAGATTTTTTCCGATACTGCCGGACAGGCTGCGCTTTAACAGGCCAAAATACTTTTCCGCCTCGTTTTCCGGCATGATGCCGGTGCTTTGCTTAAATTCGGAGATGATCTCCTTCTGGGTATTCACATAGCAGCCGTAAATGGCTGTCATATTACTGCGGTCACGGCGCACTCTGCGCCGGATCTCGCCAATTTCCTTTTGATTCATAGTTTCCTCTGTTACCGTTCCTGCAATCTTTCATCATCCCAAAGGCAATTCCAGTTCTGGATGAAGTACTCCACACCGGAATACACCGTGGTCAGGGTAATCACAGCCACTACCGTCCAGTTCAGCCATGCTATGCTGGGGAATGCCATCATAAAGCACAGGCCGATCATGGTGCTGGCAGTCTTTACCTTGCCGCTCCAGCCGGCAGCAATGACTTTTCCTTTTCCCACAGCCACCAGACGTAGTCCGGTCACCGCAAACTCCCGTGTCAGCACGATCATCAGCGCCCATGCGGGGAACGTGCCCCATTCACAAAACAGGGTCATAGCCGCAATGGTCAGCAGCTTGTCCGCCAACGGATCCAGGAACTTTCCGAAGTCGCTAACCTGATTGTACTTTCTGGCAATGTGGCCATCCACATAGTCCGTAAGGCTGGCAATAATGAAGGTGGCCAGAGATACCCACATCCAGACATTGGGCTGCCCGCCGCTCAGATACATGAACGCCATAAACACCGGGATGAATGCCACCCGGATCAGTGTAATCTTACTTGCTGTTGTCATGTTCATTCCTCCACAATAAAGCCTGCCAGATCACCGTCGATCAGGCTATCGATCTTTACCCGCACAAAATCGCCCTCGGCAATTGCTTCCTCGGTGGCAATCCAGACTCTTCCGTCAATATCCGGCGAATCTGCGTATGTACGGCCGTAAAACTGTTCAAATTCCTCATCAAAGCCGTCCACCAGAACATCCAGCGTTTGTCCGATAATGGCGGCGTTATAATCGTCCATAATGCGGGACTGGATGGTTTCTACCATTTGTGCCCGCTCCTGCGCTGTCTGCTCATCGGGATGCTCCATATCAAATGCAGGCGTTCCCTCTTCAGGAGAGAACGGGAAAGCACCCACACGCTCCAGCTTTTGCTCCTTCAGGAACTCACACAGCTCCGCAAATTCCGCTTCTCTCTCACCGGGCAGGCCGGTGATCACGCTGGTACGCAGTACCAGACCGGGAATTTGTTCCCGCAGTTTTTTGAACAAATCTCGCAGGAATTCACCATCTCCACGGCGGTTCATCAGCTGCAGAATCTTGCTGTTACAATGCTGAATGGGAAGATCCAGATACTTGACGATCTTGGGTTCTTCCGCGATTACCCGGATCAACTCATCGTCAATCTCGTCCGGATACAGGTAGTGGATTCGGATCCAGTGCAGTCCGTCAATTTTGCAAAGCTCACGCAAAAGCTCAGCCAGCAGGAGCTTGTGACCGGGCAGGTCGATACCGTATCGGCTGGTGTCCTGCGCCACCACGATCAGTTCCTTCACGCCATTGGCTGCCAGCAGCCGGGCTTCATAGAGAACATCGTCCATCTGACGGCTGCGGTATTTGCCCCGCAGATAAGGAATGATGCAATAAGAGCAGCGATTGTCGCAGCCCTCCGCGATTTTAATGTAGGCATAATGCTCCGGTGTGGTCAGAATTCGGCCTGTTTCCACCTCCGGGGCGTCAATGCTGCCGAAATCCTGCACCTGCTGCTGTGCCAGAAGCGACTCAATGGCAGGTACGATCTGCGTGTAGCTGCCGGTACCCAGAATACCGTCCACCTCCGGCAGTTCCTCCAGAATCTGCTGCTGGTAGCGCTGAGAAAGGCAGCCGGTAACCAGTATTTTACCCACCAAGCCCTGTTCTTTCAGCTGGGCCATCTGCAAGATTGCGTCGATGGCTTCCGACTTGGCAGAGTCGATAAAGCCGCAGGTGTTGATCACCACCACATCGCTGCCCACCACATCTGCCTGCACATCAAATCCCGCTTCCTGCACCCGGTACATCATCCGCTCGCAGTCAACCTGATTTTTGGCGCAGCCCAGAGATATAAAGCCAATATTCGCCATGTTCAGTATTCCTCCGCAAAATCTTCGTCGAACGCAAGTAACTGCAGTCCCCGACGAATTTCCTGATAACTGTGTCCTCTGCGAATCAGGGCATCTGTCGCTCTGCGCAAGTCACGGTCATCCCAAGATGTTCCCAGTCTGCTGCGCAGAAAGGAAACGATGGCATCCGTTTGATCCGGATAATCTTCCAAAACCGCAGCCCAATACTCCTTGGGGATGCGTTTTTCATATAATGCCTGCTTTGCACGGGGCAGACCGTAGCCTTTGCTGATGCACCGCTGTACGATCTGCTCCGCTGTTTTTTGATCGTCCAGAATATCCAGTTCACTAAGCCATTGCACAGCCTGCTTTGCCTGCTGGGGGTCCTCACCCTTTTGCACAAGCCGCTGCTCCAGATCTCGCTTAGAAACACTGGATGCAGACACGATCCGCACAGCCCGCATTTTTGCGGACATCTGTCCAGCTGCTTCTTTCAGCCTGTCCATCTCCTGATTCGTCAGTTCCAAGCCGGGGTACAGGCCAAAATCCTGCACCGTCTGCCGGTACAGCCGCAGACTGGTACCGTCCTCAAAACGCACCGTATACCTCCCTGCCCTATCGGGCTGGGAGGCAACAGAATCAATCCTCATCATCGAAATCGTCTGCGCTGATGGCTACAGGCCGCTCAGCAGCTCTTGCCGGTGCTTTTGCGTTACCGGCGCTACCGGCCAGCAGGTTGGCACGAACCTGTGCCTCTACCTGTTCGGCAATATCGGGATTGGCCTGCAGGAAGGTCTTTACGCTATCCTTGCCCTGACCGATCCGCTCGTCGCCCATAGAGAACCAGCTGCCGCTCTTCTGGACGATCTCCATCTGCACCGCCAGATCAACCAGTTCGCCCCACTTGCTGATACCTTCACCATACATGATATCAAAGTAGGCTTCCCGGAAAGGAGGCGCCACCTTGTTCTTAACAACCTTCACACGGGTCTTGTTGCCGATCACATTGCCGCCTTCCTTAATGGACTCAACACGGCGTACGTCCAGACGGACGGAGGAATAGAACTTCAGCGCGTTACCGCCGGTAGTGGTCTCGGGATTGCCGTACATCACACCGATCTTCATACGCAGCTGGTTGATGAAAATAACAACACAGTTGGTCTTGGAAATGGTGCCGGCCAGTTTCCGCAGTGCCTGCGACATAAGCCGGGCCTGCAGACCCACAAAGGTATCGCCCATTTCGCCCTCGATCTCCTGCTTGGGTACCAACGCAGCTACGGAGTCCACGACTACCGCATCCACAGCACCGGAACGCACCAACGCATCAGTAATCTCCAATGCCTGCTCACCGGTGTCGGGCTGGGACACCAGCATATTGTCGGTATCTACACCCAGAGCAGCCGCATAGACAGGATCCAGTGCATGCTCTGCATCCACAAAGGCTACCTCGCCGCCCATCTTCTGGGCCTGTGCCAGAATGTGCAGGGCAAGGGTAGTCTTACCGGAGGATTCCGGTCCGTAGATCTCAATAATACGGCCCTTGGGCACGCCGCCGATTCCCAGCGCTGCATCCAGCGCCAGAGAGCCGGTGGGAATCGCTTCCACATTCATTTCCGGACGGTCACCCAGACGCATGACCGTGCCCTTACCAAAATTCTTCTCGATCTGAGAAATCGCAGTCTGCAGCGCTTTTTTCTTATCGGATGCAGGTGCAGGTGCTTCATAAGCTGTCTTTTTAGTAGCCATTATATCTCTTCCTTCCTGTTAAGCCGTGCCAGCACAGCCCGTTCTCTGTCGTTATAATCTCTGGAACGCTCCAGTACGGTATACCCGTTTTCCTGTAAAATGGCGCAGACATCATCGCCCTGTCCCATACCGAACTCAAAGCAAAGATAACCGCCCGGTTTTAGTGCCTGTGCATAGTTTTTAGCAATGGCACGGTAAAAGTCAAGTCCGTCGTCGCCGCCGTGCAGGGCAAGATGCGGTTCAAACTCCGCCACACTTTTCGGCAGTTCTGTCATTTCCTGTGTGGTAATATAGGGAGGATTTGACACGATCATGTCGAATTTTCCCAAAAACGCTGAAGGCGTCTCCAACGCATTTGCCTGTACACAGGACACACGTCCCGACAATTTCTGGTTTGTGATGTTTTTCTTGGCAACCGCCAGCGCCTCCCGGGAAATATCCGCCAAGGTCACTCTGGCATCTTTTACTCTACCGGCAATGGCCAGACCAATGCAGCCGGAGCCGGTACACAGATCCAAAATTCGGGGGGAATTGTCCAGAAACAGCGCTTTTCCAATGGCCAGCCCGGTCAGCGCGCAGGTATCGTCACGGGGTATCAGCACATCCTTGGTCACCTGCAGAGTCATGCCGTAAAAGTCCCATTCTCCAAGCACATACGCCAGCGGTTCTCCGCTGAGTATTCTGGAAACAGCCTCGTCCATTGCACAGCAAACTTCTTCACTTGCGTACATTTCCCGTTCCGCGATGATCGATTCCTGACTTTTGCCTGTTACATGGCACAACAGGTGCCTGGCCAGCAGACTTGCGCTGTCCGGATCTTCCGTAGTCATAAGGACATGTCGGGCATCTGTGTACAGCTGGGAAATCTTTTTTACCAACGGTCTGCCCCCGCTTCCTCGGGCAAGACCGCTTTGACTGCCGCAATTCCCACTTCAATCATATTGTCGTCCGGCTCATTTGTAGTAAAGTTCTGGAACCACATACCGGGCCATGTCAGAATTCTGGTAAGCCAGTTATCGTAACGGCCCACAAGCCGGTTGATCTCAAAGGCAATGGATACCAGCGCCGGCAAAAGCAGCAGTTTGAATCCAATCATGATAAGGCTGTACAGCAGCCGTGCGCTTTCCCGCATTTGCACCAGTTCCGGTACGGCGGACAGCAGCAACGTAGATGCCACAGAGAACACCAGGATGGACAGGATCATCACGATAAACAAAAAGCTTGTACCACATCTGGGGTGCAGCCGCGTCTGGCAGCGCACATTGTCAACCGTCAGTTCCAGTCCCGCTTCATAGCACCGGATGGTCTTATGTTCTGCCCCATGATAAGCAAAGACACGCTTCATTTCCTTCATCCGGGAGACCAGCAGCATATAGCTCACAAATATGGTAATCCGAACAAGCCCCTCCACCAGATTCAGCAGCAGGTTGCTTTGGATCAATCCGGAAAGCAGA
Source organism: Faecousia sp. (assembly GCA_045589835.1). Classification (GTDB taxonomy): domain Bacteria; phylum Bacillota; class Clostridia; order Oscillospirales; family Oscillospiraceae; genus Faecousia. The sequence goes on along the minus strand of JAZNPV010000048.1, from coordinate 9,703 downwards.
CTGCTGACGATCATAGGAAGCAGGAAGAACAGCGCAATGGACATGCAAAGGCCCAACGCCACCGCTGTTCCCAGCACAAGGCTTTGAAACTTTTTATCTCCCAATTTTTTCTCCAACCAAAGGTCCAGCTTGGAGGGTTGTTCCTCCGTTTCCTCCGGTAACAGGTCTGCTGATTGCATAAGGGCCTTTACGCCGACAACCTGTGCATCGAAGAAATTTACCACGCCACGGATAAAGGGCCAACGCAGCGGCGATTTTTCCGGATATGTCTTACGCGGCTTTACTTCCACCTGCAAGCCATCCTTACCCCGCACTACGACAGCATCCTCCTTGGGACCACGCATCATAATACCTTCGATCAGCGCTTGTCCGCCGATCATGGTTTTAAATTTTTCCGTTGTTTCCTTTGCCATACAGAACCTTCCTTACTGCGTAGCAGGCAGCTGTACCGTTACCTGGGTGCCGCCGCCTTCTGCATTTTCGAGGATCAGCTGTCCGCCGTGCATATTCACGATCTCGTCGCAAACGGACAAGCCAATACCTGAACCGCGGGCCTTGGAGCTGCCCTTAAAAAATTTTTTTGTTACCAGAGGCAGTTCATCCTCTGGGATGCCGGGGCCATAATCCCGAATCCGCACCACTACGCTGCTACGTTCATAGCAGATAGCCGCATCGATCCGTTTGCCCTCACCGCCATGCTTGGCAGCGTTATCCAAAATATTCAGAAACACCTGCCTTAACCGCTTGGGGTCGCAGGATATTTCGGGAATGTCATCGTCATTTTCCAGATACGTGAGGGTGATTCCCTCCTGCTCCAGCCGGCTGCCGTACATGAAAACCGTATCCTCAAATTCAGCCCGGATATCCGTCACTTCCATATTCAGCGTCATCCGACCTTCCTGAATGCGGGTAAAGTCCAGCAGCTCCAGAACCATTTCCGTCAGCCGTTTTCCCTCCCGAAGGATAATCTTCACGCCACGCCGTGTGCCCTGATCCAACTCCTCACTACTCAAAAGAGTTTCGCTCCAACCGGTAATGGCTGTCAGCGGCGTACGCAGTTCATGGGACAGGGAGGAAATGAATTCCGACTGCATTTTTTCATTCTGATTGATCTTGATAGACAGCTCATTGATGGCTGCCGCCAGATCTCCGATCTCATCGTCATACCTGGTCTGGATCTGGATACCATAGCTGCCGTTGGCGATCCGCTGAGCTTTCTCCACGATCTGGCCCAAAGGCACCAGAATGGAGTGAATGTAATAATTGCTGCTGATCAGCACTACTGCAGCCACTACGACCAACGCAACCATTGCTATGATTGCAATTCTGAGTACCTGTGTATCCATTTTGGCAGTGGACGTTACGTATCGCAGCACACCGATCACTTCACCGTTGCTGTAGATCATAGGACAGGATACCGCCATGATCCGCTCACCGGTAAGTGGATTTTTGCCGCTGTATTTCTGAGGTCCCCGGCTGCTGATAGCATCCGCGATCTCCGGTGTAGTAGGGGACCTTCCCGCCCAGCTGCCATAGGAGGATGTTACGATCCTGCCGTTTGCATCTATAAACTGCAGTTCCAGATTATCCTTATCCACAAAAGACTGGGCATAGGCAATGCAGGACTGATAATAGTCGTTATAGCTTTGATTTAAGTATTCCGCAAAAAATTCCGCTGTGGTTTTTGCCCGATAGCGCATATCCGACTCCATGGCGGAGTAATAATATGCCGCAAATACCGCAGTGACGATCATTACACACACCAGTCCCAAAGAGCAGACCACGCCAACCGTATTGATAAGCCAGCGTCTGCGCAGGCCTTTGATTTTCAGCATGATCTTCCTCCTTCAGGATTCTACTTCCCTCAGCTTACGCTCCCCATTTGTAACCGAAGCCCCATACCGTAGTAATATAGGTGGGGTTTGCGGTATCATCCTCGATCTTGATACGCAGACGTCTGATATTGACATCCACGATCTTCAATTCGCCTTCATAATCCCTGCCCCATACTGCAGACAGGATATCCTCCCGGGACAAGGCTCTTCCCGGATTCTGCATAAACAGTTTCAGAATGGAATACTCCACCTGCGTCAGACGAATGCGGTTCCCGGACTTTTCCAGGGTATGATTACGGGTGTTCATCACAAAGGGTCCCTGACTCAGCAGTTCGGAATCCACACCGCTGTCACCGCCAATCCGGCGATACAACGCATCGATACGGGCGGTCAGTTCTGCCGGAGAAAAAGGCTTCGTCACATAATCATCCGCGCCGGTCATAAGGCCGGTAACCTTGTCCATCTCCTGGGTACGGGCAGTCAGCATAATAATACCGATCTGCTTGCTGGTAGCCCGGATACGGCGGCAAACCTCAAATCCGTCAATATCCGGAAGCATAATATCCAGAATGGCCACACCAATATCCGGGTTCTGATGCAGCTTGTCCAGCGCTTCCTGTCCGGTACCGGCTTCAATGGCATCATAGCCTGCACGTTTCAGATTGATGACCACGAAGCTGCGAATATTTACTTCGTCCTCTAAAATCAGCACTTTTTTCATATAGCTACCTCTTATGTCTCTCCTGTTTTCCAGTCCTGCTGGATCAAATGGAAGCTCCGTAAAACGGTTTGCTGCGTAATTCCATAGCTTTTTGCCGCCGTTTCCACGCTGGCCGCATAAGTTATGGAATCGGTTTTTAATAAGACAAACTGATCTTCTGTGATCTGTATTTCCCGGTTCTGGCCGGTAAGCGCAAATACTGTCATGACTTTCTGGGCCTGCCGATACTCCCTGTCCCATAAATAGAACGCATAGTGATTTCCCTGCCGCTGCACCGTGAGCCGGGATGCCCACTTGCTGTCCAATTCCATATACCAGCCACCCACAAAATTATGGTAGGTATACAGCTTATTTACTTCGCTGCCGTCGGCTTTCATGGTATACCACCGGATCAGATCATGTCTGTCAGCAGATTCCTGTGCATCCAGCGGCTGCATGGTAATCAGATAGGGCAATTCGATGGCCCCGTCATTATCAATATCATCGGCATATACATAGTAATTGCGGAGGGTCTGCACGCTGGTACCCGATTCATTGGAAAAGCTGATATTGGCCAGTCTGTCGTTGCGCAGAGCAAACACGTCTGTGATCAGCGCTGTATCGCCCACTGTGCTGGCTGCATATACCGCAGGCTCGCCGCCGTAGAGTTTGCCGATCACGATACGCTTTAACCGGTCAACCGGCTCGGACATATTGACCTCATTGGAACGCTCCATGGTTCCGTCTTCCAAACCATACAGTTCCGCAACGCCGTTATCTGTCACAGTTTGACCAGGCCGCAGCACAAATAACTCGCTTCTGTTGTCCCCGTCGAGATCGATCGTCAGGAACTTAGTATAGTTGGCAGTCATCAGCATTTCCGCTTTTGTCTGCGAAAACGTGTAAACAGAAACCGACCGCAAAACCTGATCACTGAGCAGACTTCCCACCACAATCTCTACGCCGGGCTTGTCATCCATCTGTACATATTCCACCAGATCAAATCCGGAGCCGTTACTTTCAATGGTATCTATGTGTACGAACGAATCCGCAACTTCATCAAACACCAGTATCCGCAGCGGGCGCTCCGCATTTCCTTTGGCAAACAGCAGATACTCCATATCCCCATTTCCGTCCAGATCTGCCATCTGCACGGTCTGCCGATTCTCCCCAGTCAGCGGCGCGCAGTATTCAAGTCCCGACATGGCAACATCTATGGATGATTGCAAATTATTGAAATCGTCAGACCGCTTGGGCAGCTGATACATCTGGTCGGCGGTGCGTACCGCACAGCCGGTCAGCAGTGCTGCCATCAACAGCACCACGCAAAGTATTCTTTTATGTTTCATGGCAGCACCCCCTTCGAAATAGTATATCACAGGATCGTACAAAAAGAAAGCTATTTCACGACCACATTGTCTTTTCCCAGCAGATTTTCCAGTTCCTGCAGCATTCTGTTATCCAACACACAGGTTGTACCTCTTCGCTGTTTGGTATCCGCAAAGTACACGACTGCAGGATTAGAGCCGGGGAACATATTCAGTATGGCGCGGATCTTGCCAAACAAAGGACCTTCCTCACCGGGCAGCCGCAGATACAGCGTTCCCGTCCGCTTTACCGCCTGCGGTTCCGGCTCCCGCTCCATTGCACCGTCTGCGTAGTCGGAAATGGGTCTTGCCCGGTTAATGACCAGCTGGGGCTCCTTGTCATCCCGCAGGGAAAGCCTGCCTACAATCACCACCGGCTGGTTTTCCTTCAAATACCCGCCGTACTGATTCAGCACATTGGAAAAGGCCAGCATTTCAATTGCGGCGGTATCATCCTCCACCGTAACATAAGCCATCATGGAATTGCTGCGGGTAGTCTTCATCTTTACCGACTGGACAATGCCCGCCACACTGATGATCTGATCGTCCTGATAGGGGCAATCCTCCTCCATCAGAGTGCCAATGGGAATTACATGGGTATTGCGCAGAAATGGGCGGTAATCATCCATAGGATGCCCGGAAAGATAGATGCCGGTGGTTTCCTTCTCCAGCAGCATCAGATCCGCCTTGTTCATCTCTGCAAGCTTGGGGATTGGAATAGCAGATGCTTTATCGTCCTCTTCCAACATGCCGAACAGGCCCATCTGCCCCTCCAGATTCTTCTTCCGGGATTGGGCAATGCTGTCCATCATGGTATCATATACCGCCAGAAGTTCGCTGCGGTGATAACCGAAGCAGTCCATAGCACCGCACTTAATAAAGTTTTCTACAGCCCGCTTGTTTAGTTCCCTTTCATCCATCCGCTGAATAAAGTCCTCCAGCGACTTAAACGGACCGCCTTCACTGCGCTTGGCTGCCATACTGCGGATCAGTCCACGCCCCACATTTTTCACAGCACCCAGACCGAACCGGATGGCATCTCCCTCCACCGTAAAATGGTCATAGGAATGATTGATATCCGGGGGCAAGGTGGCAATCCCCAGTTCCTTGCACTCCACAATGTAGCCGGAGATCTTTGCAGCAGAATCCAGCACAGAGGTCATCAGCGCAGCCATATACTGTCTTGGATAGTGGCATTTCAGATACGCTGTCTGATAAGCCACCACTGCGTAGCAGACCGCATGGGCCTTGTTAAAGGCATAGTTTGCAAAGGCAACAATCTCATCATAGATGGACTGGGCTACCGTTTCCGGAACACCGTTGGCCACAGCGCCGCAGATCCCCTGCTCCTGATCGCCGTAGACAAACACTTTCCGTTCTGCCTCAATGACCTTCTGCTTTTTCTTGGAGATGGCACGGCGGATATTATCCGCCTGTCCCATAGTGTAGCCGCCCAGCTGCCGGAAAATCTCAATGACCTGCTCCTGATAGACAATGCATCCGTAAGTGACCTTCAGGATCGGTTCCAGCATCGGCGTTTTATATGTGACCTTCTTATGATTCAGCTTGTTTTCGATAAAGGTGGGGATGGAATCCATAGGGCCTGGCCGGTAAAGGGCCACGATTGCCGTAATATCCTCAATGCTGCCGGCCTTCATACCTACGCAAACGCCGGTCATGCCTGCCGATTCCAGCTGAAATACACCTTGGGTCTTACCCTCTGTCAGCATACGGAAAGTCTGGGGATCATCGTCCGGTACCTTGTCGATAGAGAAATCCGGTACCATTTCCCGGATCTGTTCTTCCGCATCCCGGATCACCGTCAGGTTACGAAGCCCCAAAAAGTCCATTTTCAAAAGGCCCAGTTCCTCGATGGTGGTCATGGTGTACTGGGTCACGATGGTATCGTCATTTCGGGACAGGGGTACATAGGAACACACCGGATCCGCTGTGATGACCACGCCCGCCGCATGGGTGGAGGTGTTTCTGGGCATCCCCTCCAGACTCATGGCCGTATCGATCAGCAGACGGACACGCTCATCCGCGTCGTACATCTCTTTCAGCTTAGGCGATACACTCAGCGCATCCCTCAGGGTAATATGCAGCGGCATGTTGGGCACCAGCTTGGCCACCACGTCTGTTTCCGCATAGGAAAAATTCAGCGCTCTGCCCACATCGCGGATGGCACCGCGAGCCGCCATGGTACCGAAGGTGGCAATCTGGGCCACATGATCCTTGCCGTATTTGCGCATCACGTAGTCAATGACCTCACCCCGGCGCTCCTGACAGAAGTCCGTATCGAAGTCAGGCATGCTGACACGCTCCGGATTCAGAAAGCGCTCAAAGATCAGCGCATACTTCATGGGATCCACTTCCGTGATATGCAGGCAGTAGGCAACAATGGATGCCGCACCGGAGCCACGGCCCGGGCCAACCGGAATACCGGATTCCTTTGCGTAGCGGATAAAATCCCAAACGATCAGATAATAGTTCACATAGCCCATACGGCTGATGACGCCGATCTCGTAATCCAGCCGCTCCATGTAGCTTTCCGGGGGATCCTGATACCGCTCCCGGAAGCCGTCCATACAGAGCTTGCGGAAGTATTCTTCATTCGTATAACCCTCCGGTACCGGGAAGGACGGCAGATGGTACTGATTGAAAACAAATTCCAGATTACAGCGCTCTGCAATTTTAGCGGTATTTTCAAAAGCTTCATCGCAGTTGGGAAACAACTGACGCAGCTCGTCCTCGCTCTTTAAGTAAAATTCCTCCGTCTGGAATTTCATCCGGTTGGGATCGTCCACGGTCTTGCCGGTCTGGATGCACAGCAGCACATCCTGCATAGCCGCATCTTCCCGGCGCAGATAGTGGGCATCATTGGTCACAACCAGGGGCAGACCTGTTTCCCTTGCCAGACGCATAATGCCCTGATTCACAGGGGTCTGCTCCGGAATACCGTGATCCTGCAATTCCAGATAGAAATTGCCCTCACCGAAAATGTCCGACAACTTTAAGGCGTACTCTTTGGCCCCGTCATAATCCTCATTCAGAAGATAATCGGAAACACCGCCTGCAAGGCACGCGGAGGTCGCGATCAAGCCCTCATGGTACTTGCGCAGAAGCTCCAGATCCACACGGGGCTTTCCGTAGAAGCCGTGCATGAACGCTTCCGATACCAGCAGGCACAGATTCTCATAGCCCTTCCGGTTTTCGCACAGCAGCACCAGATGGTAAGGATCGTTGTCGATACCGTGGACCCGATCCTCCATGCCTCGCCGGGCAACATAGACCTCGCAGCCGATAATGGGCTTAATGCCTGCCGCCTTTGCGGCTTTATAAAAATCGATACAGCCGTACATGACACCATGGTCCGTCAGGGCAATGGCAGACTGCCCCAATTCCTTGACCCGGTTCATCATACCGCTGATCCGGCAGGCACCGTCCAGCAGGCTGTATTCCGAGTGAACATGCAGATGTACAAAACTCATACGTTTACCTCCTGTGCCAACGCCACCAGCTTTTTCAGCCGGTGATTCATGGCAGGCTTGGTAATGGGCGGCTCCATCATAGCAGCCAATTCCGTCAAAGAAAGTTCCGGATTATCCTCTCTTGCCAAAGCTGCCTGCGCAAGTTTTGGGGGAAGATGCTCCAGCATCCCCATTTGCCGCAGGACCTTGATAGCGGTCAGCTGCTCCTGGGCTGCCTCCACTACTTTAGACGTATTGGCATCATCACAGTTGCAGCGCCGGTTGACTTTGTTGTTCAGTTCTTTTTCCAGCTTTGCTTCCATAATGCCCATGGCCGCTACCGGCGCTCCCAAAAGGGTAAGGCAGTCAGAGATCAGATCGCTTTGCTTTAAGTACAGCACCTGTCCCCCGCCCCGGGCAGCAGTCTTGGGATAAAAGCCAAGTGCCTCCCACATCAGCGCATAGGCCTCCCGGGCCACGCTTTGATGGGTAGTGGTCAGCTCCATGTGATAGGCTTTGGCCGGATCGGTCACAGAACCACCTGCCAGGAAAGCCCCACGCAAAAAGGATACCTTGCAGCAGTCCTCCTCCACCACAGGCAGATTGATGTGCAGAGATAAAGTATCCCTGCTGTCAAAGCCGTAGGCAGACATGATGGTGCTGATTTTCCCGGCATCGGTAATCTGGAAATTCAGCTTTCCGGGCGCATCCGGATCCGGAATCTGGTCAAAACTGACACCAAAGGCTTTTTTGAACAGCTTGATAAGGCTCTGGGCAAATTCCCGGCTTTCGGTAATGATCCGGATGCCGTCGGCACGGAAACTGTTGCAAAACAGCAGGATGCCGAAACACTCCGCCAGCGCGCAGCACTTCTTTTGGGGCATATTGCGGGAAATCTCCGCCTTTGTGCCTGCAGAAAACGAAACAGCCATACAGAGCCTCCTTTCCGGTCATACCAATTTCTTACCAAATACGAATCTCCGGCTCCAGACGGATACCGGAATTATCAAACACCTTGTCTGACACTTGCTTCAGCAGGTCTTTCACATCCTGTGCTGTGGCATCCTCCAAATTTACCACAAAGCCCGCATGCTTCTGAGAAACCGACGCACCACCTACACGAAAGCCCTTCAGTCCCGCCTGATCGATGAGCGCTGCAGCATAACCGCCTACCGGACGCTTAAAGGCCGAACCGGCAGAGGGCAGATCCAACGGTTGCGACGCGGAACGCTTTCCCATCAGCTCCCGCATCATGCCCTTAATCTCATCGGCAGATTTCGGCTGTAAGGAGAAAACCGCACTTAGTACAATGCCGGGCTTTTCTTCCAGTATGCTGTGCCGGTAAGCAAATTTCATTTCTTCATTGCAGTAGGTAGCCACACTGCCATCCATGGACATCACTTCTACGCATTGGCAGACTTGGCGGATCTCCCCACCGTAAGCACCGGCATTCATATACACGCCGCCGCCCACCGTTCCGGGAATTCCGTGGGCAAATTCCAGACCGGAAAGGCCCAGACCTGCCGCAAATACAGCCGCTCTTGTCATGGTAACACCGGCCGCCACACGAATGCGGGTATCATCAATCCTCTCTATACCATCCATGCAATCCTTCAGGCAGATTACCAGGCCGGTAATTCCTTCATCCGGTGCCAGTACGTTGGTTCCTGCTCCTAAAATAGCAGGCTTGCAGTCCAATAAAGCGGACGTTTTTAAAAGCTGTGCCAATTGGGCAGCATTTTGTGGAAATGCCATTACCTCCGCAGGGCCACCGATGCGGAAGGAAGTATGCTTCGCCATGGGCTCATTGCAGCACAGCGTGATTTCAGGTAGTAAAGTTGTGATTTTCTGCTGAAAATCTGTCATTTTCATCATAAACGCCTCCGGGTGTATGATCTTATACAGTATATCATATCCTCGCGCAATATGCAATTATTACAAAAGTTATTTTTTTGTAACACTCTATTTTTTGCAAAAAAGGAACCCCCCGGTAAAACCGGGGGTTCTTCATATGCGGGCATAGCCCTATGTTCCTCGCGTAACACGTAAACGCGTGATTCTATCCTGCCAACCGCGAAATAGATAGCTATCGTCTCACACTAACTCTTTCTATCCGAGCATTATTCGTATTCTAAGTGCCCTCTTTCGCATAAAATGGCATCTACCTATCTATGTTACACTTTTAATTGTTTTCTAATATACGCTGCGGTATAATTGTAGTGCTACTCATACTCATATGAGTGCCTCCCTGTTTTGATTATTTGTGCAGTTGGCGGACCGCACCTATAATCTTAACAGGGATTTTTACTCGCCGCCATAGGCTCTATTGAA
>JAZNPV010000047.1:0-6214 GCA_045589835.1 Faecousia sp. | reverse complement strand
AAGCCCGCTGCTGCCAAGGGTCAGTATATCCGCTCCTGCACCGTCGCTTCCACCATGGGCCCCGGTGTCAAGGTCAGCACTGCCAAGTACCTGTAATTCAATACAGCTACGTTTCACACCCGGAAGGCTTCCCTTCCGGGTGTTTTCATTTGCTTCCGGGCTTTTGACTGTACTTAGGCGTACTTGGTGGTGTTGACCTTCACACCGGGGCCCATGGTGGAAACCACGACACAGGACCGGATGTACTGACCCTTGGCAGCAGCGGGCTTAGCCTTCACAACGGCGTTCATCAGAGTGTCCATGTTCTCGGACAGCTTCTCAGTGCCGAAGGAAACCTTACCGATGGGGCAGTGGATGATGTTGGTCTTGTCCAGACGATACTCGACCTTACCGGCCTTGATCTCCTTGACAGCAGCGCCAACATTGGGGGTAACGGTGCCAGCCTTGGGGGAGGGCATCAGACCCTTGGGACCCAGAACCTTACCCAGACGGCCAACCAGGCCCATCATGTCGGGGGAAGCGACGACTACGTCAAACTCAAACCAGTTCTCCTTGGTGATCTTCTCAACCAGCTCCATGCCGCCAACGTAATCAGCTCCTGCAGCCTGTGCTTCTTCAACCTTAGCGTCCTTAGCGAAAACCAGAACGCGGCGGGTCTTACCGGTACCGTTGGGCAGAACGACTGCGCCACGAACCTGCTGATCGGCGTGACGGGAGTCAACGCCCAACTTGATGTGCAGCTCGACGGTCTCGTCGAACTTAGCGGAAGCACCCTTTACAACCAGCTCCAGGGCCTCGGTGGGATCATACTGAACAGAGCGGTCAATCAGCTTGGCGCTCTCCTTATACTTTTTGCCTCTAAACACTTGTTATATCCTCCTTATAGTGGTGATGCGGAAAAATCCTCCCACATTTCCGGGTTATGTCCCGGATAGCAAATATCGAATAATTAATCGACGACGACAACGCCCATGGAACGGCAGGTACCGGCGACCTGGCTCTCAACAGCCTCCAGAGTAGCGCCCTTCAGGTCCTGGATCTTGGTCTTAGCGATCTCGGTGATCTGAGCGCGGGTGATCTGGCCAACCTTGGTCTTGTTGGGAACGCCGGAGCCCTTCTCCAGACCGATTGCCTTCATGATCAGCAGGGGAGTCGGAGGGGTCTTGGTAATAAAGGTAAAGCTGCGGTCTGCGTAAACAGTGATAACGACGGGGATCTTGTAGCCCTCCATGGACTGGGTGCGGGCGTCAAACTCCTTGATAAAAGCAGCGATGTTAACGCCGTGCTGACCCAGAGCGGGGCCGACAGGGGGGGATGCGGTTGCCTTAGCGGCGTTGATCTGAAGCTTAATAATGCCAGTGACTTTCTGTGCCATAATAAGCACCTCCTGAATAAAATGTGGTAATGATGCGCTTTGCGCATTTCTTTCGGGGCCTTACGCCCCTCCCACGTTCCGGCCGATATACGGCCCGATGCGTTTATTGGGATACGACTTCCACCTGGTCAAGCTCAAACTCGACGGAAGTCTCACGGCCAAACATGGAAACGATCACGCTGACCGCGTTCTTGTCGACCTCAATATCCTCAACTGTACCGGTAAAGGAAGTCAGAGGACCATCGAGAATACGGACGGTATCGCCAACTGCGTAGTTGACAACAATCTCACGCTTCTCAACGCCCATTTCGTAAACTTCATCTTCGGTCAGGGGGATGGGGTCATTACCGGACGCTCCTACAAAGCCGGAAACGCCACGGACGCTTTTGATGACATGCCAGGTGTCATCACTGTAAACCATCTTAACAAACACATAGCCGGGATACAGCTTGCGGTCGTAAGTCTTGCTTGCGCCGGATTCGGTGATCTCCGTAACGGTCTCCATGGGGATGGAGATGTTCAGAATCTGATCCTGAAGCTGGCGGCTCTGCACAGTCTTCTCAATGGTAGCCTTTACAGTGTTTTCGTAAGCGGAATAGGTATGGACAACATACCATTTTGCAGCTTCTGCCATAGCTCGTCCTCTCTTAGCCTAAGAGATTGTTGAAGCCGGAGATCAGGGCATCGATGCCAATACGAGCTACAAAGTCGAACAGCCAAATGAAAACGCCGACGACGAGAACGCACGCCAGAACGATCAAGGTGTTCTTCAGTACCTGCTGAGGGGTGGGCCATACAACCTTCTTCAGTTCGCTGCGGAGCTCACGGAAGTACTTGCAGATGCCGCCCCAGGCTCTTTTGAACCAGTTTTCCTTTTTGACTTCTGCCATGATGTCCTCCTTACTTCGTCTCGTTGTGAGTGGTGTGCTTCTTGCAGAATCTGCAGTACTTTTTCATCTCGAGACGGTCGGGATCGTTCTTCTTGTTTTTCATAGTGTTGTAGTTTCTCTGCTTGCACTCGGAACATCTCAAAGTGACTTTAACGCGCATAACGGCACCTCCTTAAAAATTGCCTCCCTGTATCACCCCGGCTAGAGAAAATTTAGAAAGCGGCCACTACAACTGCCGCTCCGGGGCTGAAAAAGGCGCACAAAAAAAGCCCCTTTTTCACAGGTAGAATCATTCTACCACAGGGGGTGTGCAAAGTCAACAACTTTTTTTGGTATTTTTCGGGAATTTTGCTGTTTATTTTCACGGCCTTTTATTATATAATGGGGAAAAAGCCAGAGAAAGGAGAGGGATAATTTATGCGAATTATGGGGATTGACTACGGAGATGCACGAACCGGCGTTGCCATCTCGGACCTGCTGTGCAGCATTGTGGGGTCTACTACGGTCATCCATAGCCGGAATATGGAAAAGACGCTGGAAGAGATATGCCGGCTGGTATTGCAAAACGAGGTGGCAGAAATTGCGGTGGGACTGCCTAAAAATATGGACGGCACAGAAGGCTGCCGGGCGGAGCTGTGCCGGGTGTTTGCGGAAAAAGTGGCGCAGGCCACGGGCAAACCTGTACGGCTGTGGGATGAACGTAGAACCACTGTGGAAGCCCATAATATTTTGTCAGCACACAACTATCATGGAAAAAAACGGAGGGACACAGTGGATGCGGTTGCAGCGTCATTGATTCTGGAGGGTTATCTGGCTTTCCGGGGCCGGTAAAACAGTTCCCGTATGCCGGTGATCAACAGCAGGCCGCCAAACAATTTTTGCAGTACTGCCGTATCAATGGAGCCACTGAGCCAGGAACAGATACCTGCGGCGGTGCAGCCGCAGATAATTGCGGGAAGCACCTTGCGCAGATGCAGCGTTCCCTGCCGCCAACGGAACACGGATGCCACAATGGCGGAGGGGAGGAAAAACAACAGATTAATAAGTCTTGCCTGAGAATGGGGCATTCCCAAAACCAGAGACAACCACAGCACCAGCAGGCTGCCGCCGCCCACGCCGATGCCGGCCAGAAAGCCAAGAAATGTTCCTATCAGTAAAACCACAGGTAAGGATTCTAGCATAAATACCGGATACCTCCCCACAGGATCAAAACACCCAATATTCTGTGCAGCCATAGTGTAGGAATCTTCTTTCCCCACAAGCCTGCGGCTACGCCGCCTGCTGCGCTTCCGATCAGATAGGGCAGTGTGGTGTTCCAGTCCAACGGTGTACGATACAGAGTGAAGCTGAGGGAAACCAGACAAACAGGCAGGATAATGGATACGGAAGAGGGGAAAATCTCATCGTCATCCAGTTTGGTTAAACCGGTTAGCAGGGGAACCAGCACCATTCCGCCGCCTGCACCGAACAGGCCATTAACGCTGCCGGCTACCAGACCTGCCATACCGGAGCCTATATACTTTTTAAAATGCAAGAAAAGCACCTCCTAAGGAGATTTTCTCCATAGGAGGTGCTTTTATGCATTTTAGTTGCTGCTGGAATAGAGAATAATTCCGGTTTCTACTCTGGAGGTGTTGCCCTTAGTAAAAGAAACACCTTCCATCATTTTTTCATTCCAGGTTTCAATCGCATCACTCTTCAGGTCATTGATGATCAGTGTGTCACGGTAAGTCAGTTCACCGTCGCCTACATAGTACATGACGTGATAGCCGTACTCAGACTCAATTACCTCTGCATCACCTGCTTTGCGGGCTGCGTCCACAGACCAGTTATGGAAGGAGTCAACGTATACGTTCTTTTCCAGTGTGATGTCAGAGATCAAACCACCGGAAGATGCACTGCCATCGTCACTGTTAGCCTTGACCAGCTCAATGAAGCTGTCCTCGGTGGCTTCGCCTTCCTTCCAGGTTTTCAAATAGCCTTCAGCTTCTTCTTTGGCTGCGGCCTTATCGCTGTCTGATACATTACCGTCGGAATCAGTAGTGAACTTTACCAGCAGGTGGCGGACGTTGGCCAGCTTGCGGGTGTTGTCGTTACAGCTCTGGAACATGACCACGAAGTAGCCATTAACAGAGGTGGTCTCTTTGCCGTCAGCATCTGTGGAGGTGACTTCGTAGGGGAACATCTGAATGTCGCCTTCCTTACGGTCGGAAGAGGCAACCCATTCGCGGAATAGCTTATCTACAGAATCGTACATCTTATCAGTGATCTTGGTGCTGGTAATGGTACTCTCCGAGTTGGCATTGATCTCCATGGCCGAAATAGCTGCATCAAACTCTTCTACGTTCTTGTTGGAGAGCAGTGCCTGCGCTGCTGCTTCTGCGGCTGCTCTTGCAGATTCGTATTCTTCTGCGGTATAGGTAGTATTGCCTTCAGCATCCGTAGTGCCCTCGGGCAGGAAACTGCCGCGGCTTACGAAATAGTAGGCATAGTTAAAGGAAGAGTATTCGTGATACCTGTTTTCCTCGTATGCGCGGATATCTGCATCGTCATACTCCAGAGAAGCAGCGTACTGATTATAATACGCAGTAGCAATATAACCGCGCTCGCAGTATTCCCGGTAGGATTCCTCGCTTGCGCCATAGCCGTACATGCTAGCCAGATAGCCGTCCACTGTAGTTTCGCTAAGCAGCGCATACAGTTCGAGTTCTTCAATATCGGAGTCAATCTCTGCCATGGCATCTTCAGAAAGGGTGATTCCCTCAGCCTTAGCTTTTTCGCACAGAACATAGTCGCTCTTGGCACGTTCCAGAGCCATGTCCATAAAGTAATCTGCCCAGGTGCCATCGTACTGAGGATGATCCTGCTCATCCAGAGGCGTGGCGACATCCAGACCCATCAGGGCCAGCATTAAATTGACGCTGTCCTCATACTCAGTATACCAGTTGTTGTAGGTAGTGGTTACAATATTATTATAGTAGTAAGACATTGTCACACTGCTGATCTTTTCTCCGTTTACGGTGGCGGCAACGGTGTTCTTCTGCAGAATACCGGTGCGGTTAAAGACAGTAACACCCATAACGGATACAGCGGTGATGGCCACCACCAGCATGATTGCGATAAATGTAATGGAATAGGCCTTTAGCTTTTTGGCTTCTGCCTGTTCTTTGCGCTGCTTTTCTGTCAGGATGGCAGCATTTTGCTCTTTGCGGAGCTTTTTCTTGCTGGATGCGCTCATGTAATCAAATCCTCTCATTGTCCGATTGGTAAATCCATACACCTGTCCGGTGCATAGACTGAAGTATTATAACTGATTCTTTTGTATGTTTCAAGTGGCAATTTGTCCGGATAGAATAAAAAACAAAAAAATTTACAATTATTTCGGAAAAAACAAAAAAACATGGGGAGCAAAGCTCCCCATGCCCTAACCCGCTTTAGCCGTAACGCATCCGATTATGACCTGCACGAAAAGGCAGGTGGGTTGCCGCTCTGTGCTTTCGCTGCTCCCAACGTCCACCCATCGTCAAAGCGTGGGCGGGAGGTCTGCAATACAGGCAGGAAGTCTAACATCCCGATTATAAGATGTGGGTCCAAAAGGACACATTACGCACCAAGCAGGCGGTAATACAATCAGTCTTCCTCTTCTTCGTAGAGCTGATCCATGATCAGGGAATAAACCGATTCCAGCTCCAGCTCGTCTTCGATGGCGCACAGAATCGGCTCACCGTCCTCGTCATCCACCGATTTGAGAATGCTGACCTCCGGGTCGGCGGTGTCGTCCTCGTCAAATACCGCGGAAGTTACGGCAAGATAGGTGCAGCCGTTGTACTCCAGGGTGGAAAGAACTTCAATTTCGTATTCGGTTCCGTCTTCGTCTACGATTGTCATAAAATCAGAACCAAAGTTATCAGCCATATGGGAAGCCTCCTGTTGCCTTTTTCTTGTCTCT
>JAZNPV010000046.1:0-7137 GCA_045589835.1 Faecousia sp. | reverse complement strand
ATGAGATCTTCAATCTCTGTATAAACGGGAATCATAGGCTTTCTCCCTCCTCATAATCATAATCCTCATAGTATTTCTCTATCTTTTTACTCTTGTTTTTATTTGCGGACAATTTTCTTTCTGTCTGACGATCAAAAACTGTCCCTCCGGAAAGACAGTTTTCTACCCCTCTGGCAGGACAGTTTTCTGTCTGTACCTTCACATAAATCCTGCTGGGTATGCCTGCTCCTTGTCTTTGGCGGTAGATAAGGCCCTGCTGCTCCAATGCCTTCAGCGCATTTTTTACGGTCATCTCACTCTTACAAATCGCTTCAGCCAAGGACTGAATCGTGTAGCGAACGAAAACTCGGCCATGCTCATCCTGCCAGTCTTCCTTTTTCATGGACAGCCGAGCCCGGTCTAGGAGCAGTACATAGATAATCTTTGCCGTTTCGCTCAAGTCCAGGGTCAGCAGAAATTTCGGATAGGCGAAGAAGCGCGGGATTGGACTGTCTCTTTGAAGAAATTGTGTCATGTGTTCGCCTTCTTTCTTGGTTCTATCTATTCACAGGATACCCATTGACCGGGTATCCCCGTGTATTTAGTTATCAAAGTACACGAGCGGGATTTGCTCCCCTCACTAGGTAGGCATTGGAATCGCGGTTATTATGCACCTCTCATATACAAGGCAGCGAGATTCATGTTTTCAAACACTCCTCATATACAAGGCATTGAAAATGCAGTTTTGGTGCGTGCTTTACGGAAAAATCTTTTCCCCCTACTAGGTAGGCATCGAAAACACATTTTTGGTGCATAACTGGCACAGAGAAAACAAAAAAGGACATGACAACAACAGCCCGAAGCTGTTGTTTGTCATGTCCTAACTCGATGGGCCTGATACGCTTGACCAGGTTCTTATCCGGCTTGCTATACTGCCAACAGGCAGCGTGTCCGGCGGTTGAACTATGTACGAAACATAGACGATTATTCAGTTGTAGTTTTTACTCGGCACTGCGATTATAGCAAGTCGGATATTGGCTGTCAATGCAAAAAATACCATGTGCGTGGAAGTGTCGTGTTATCATGACTCTTTCACCTATAAATGTAAATTTTTCGTGAACATGCCTATTATGACAAGCGATTTTCAATCGAGCAGCCGATCCGGAATGGATCGTTACCCAGAACATTCTTGTTCGCCGGGGGTTGGGGCGGGATCCTCAACAAGCAGAAAAATACACCCGAGCCGCTGTGCGGTTCGGGTGATTTTTCGTGTTTGTGGGTACACAAGCATTGCTTGCACCGTTGCTGCCTGAGAGATTTCCCAATTTCTCACAGACGCAGAAAATTCTGTGGCTACGCGGTTCTGCGAATCACTATTTGCTATGATAGATTCGAGCTTCCAATTGATGCAAATAGCACTTTCTGCAAAAAATCAGGCAAACAGGAAACGTGCATTGACCATAATCGGAATATTCGTAATCAATGCACTGATTTTGCCTTCAATGGACACTTCCATAGAAGTGATTGTTTTTTTCTCCAGGAGAATTGTCACCGAACCTTCCGTGAGGTTTCCACTGTACTGGGCAAGCTCCGGCAGAATCATCCGGGAAAGCTGCTCCATGGCAGCCCCGTCCAGTTTCAAAGCATAGACATACCCATCACCTTTTGGGGTACAGCTGATATCGCCCTCCATACATAGCCATCCCAGCATTTCTGGAAGAGCGTGCAGCTTTTCCGAGTCTAACTGACTATGGGATGCTGTTTTCAAATCAGCCAGTTGCATTTCTGTATCCAGCTGGAGGGGACCGCAGTCCACAGTCAGTTCTAACGTACCGGCAATGGATTCCATATCTGCAAAGGGAGCCAAAGCAAGCACCAGCCGGTAGAGATCCTCCGTCAGGCTGAACAGCTTCTCCGGATCAACCGTGGCTGCGCTTTGCTTTACCGCATCCGGGATGGGATAGTCACCGGCGGCAAGGATTCGAAAACCGGAAAGAGTTACATGCAGCTGAGCCGCTGCTCCATCAGCGTTTCCGCTGCCGGAAAAAGAAATCTGATCCAGTTTGCCGTTTCTCTCCGTCACCTGCAGCTTCAGTTTTTCAACTCCCTCTACCGGAAGTGCTTCCCCCAGGGAAGCGGCTTCCAGCAGAGTCTTTGCCTGTTCTCCGGTGACGGTGACAGAATAGATGCGCTGGCTCTCTGTTTCCTCTGCGGTAATTTTCAGCGTTTCATAGAGCACCCCAATATGCACAAGCAAATCCTCATAAGAAGCTGTTTGCTTCTGCAGCTTATCTCCGATTTTGAATGCCTTTCCGTTTTCCAGAAACAGGACATTGCCGGAAATATAAACAGCATTGCTGTTCTGCTCCAATGCAAGATAAGAGGTATCGTCCTCTGTCACCAGATAAACATTGCTTTCCGCAGAAAGACCGTTACTGCCAAACTCCGCAGATACCGCAATGTGCATGGCCTGATTTTTTGCATCTGTCACCGGCTGCAGTAATTCAGATATCCGCAGGGCATGGTTGACGGTCGGGACGAGCGTCCTGCCAATGCAGATCCCGCCGATCACCGCAGCGAGCAGAAGCACGCCAAGAACAGCCAAAAGGATTTTTTTACTTCTTTTCACCGGCAGTTCCTTTCTTCTTTGCCCGGTGCTTTTTGACCGACTTAATCACAATCAGCACAAGCACGGCTGCGGCAGCAGCGATCACAACTGTGGTAACAGGAAATTCTTCTGCAGGAAGCACTTCCAGCGCAAAGCCGTTTTCACCGTGGGTAAACGGGAAAATCATATAGGAGCCTTCCACGGTGAATTCACGCTGCACCCAGTTGCCGGAGATGTCTTTCACATACAGAACGATCTGTTCTGTATCCACGCCTTCCGGAATGTGGCAGTGGAGTTTCTCCACACCAATATCGGACATCGTGACCTGCCAGACCTGCTGGAGGGTTTTTCCGTTGATATTGGGATTCTGCTCCGTAATATCCGTCAGATTCAAGGTCGCACCCTGATCAAATGCACCCACAGCCAAGGCCAGAGGCCGTCCGGATGCTGCCTTTTCCTCGCTGGCGACCACCATGTTCTTGGCATCAAACACGGCCTCATAGGTCTGGTCGAAGAGGATATTCGTCAGCCGTTCCCTGGAAACATACTGTACCTGGGCGGTTTCACCCATGGAAAGAGTCTGCGCGGTAACACTGGGAATCAGCTGCCACTGGTACAGCTCATGCTCCCCCACTTCCAGCTGCGGAATCTTCGCAACGGGAATGGTCTTGCCAAGATCAACCGTCAGCACGGTGTCCTCCCGCCCCTCCGCAATAAAGCGGACATTGACGGTGCGGAAGCAATCGTCCAATGTTTGAGCCGCAAGGAATTCCCCGATGGTCATGGGAGCAGTTGCACCCTCGTAGCACACGCCATCAATACCACCCAGATTCTTACCCGTCAGATAATAGCGGTTTTCCAGAACCAGTCCCATTTCCTCGTCGGGCAGCGGGTCGGTATAACCTAAGATTCCGCCTGCAAATTTGGTCGCTGCGGCAATATCGGTAACCGCATAACAGCCTGCTACTTCCGTACCGTAACCGGCGATACCGCCCACATATTGGCTGCCTGCCAGAATGGCCCGGCTGAAGCTGTCCACGATGTAAGTTTCGCTGCTGCCCGCAATGCCGCCCACATAATCTGCGTTCAGCGCGTCCACACTGCCGGTATTCATCCCGTGAAAAATCGCACCGATGGTCATATTGCCTGCGATACCGCCTGCATAGGCCTTAGCTGCAGAAACGGTGCCCATATTCCGGCAGTCCCGGATCACCAGCCGCATGATCATCTCGCCCTCGGTGGACATGGCAAGCTGACCCTGTACGTCATTTTTTGCGGTGGTATCCTCAATATCCGCAATACCGGTGATGCCGCCCACATAGGTTTCGCCGTACACAGCAGCATAGTTGGCACAATCGCTTACCTTTGCAACCGTATTCTCCGGGGTGTCCTCTCTGGAAATGTCGATGATTTTGATGTTCAGGCCCTCATTCAGCTTTTCCATAGTTTCTGCCATTTCACCCATGGAACCCATCATGCTGTTCATCTGGCCGAGCATTCTGCTGCCGGATGCCATCATGTCCTGATACATTCCGTTGAAGGAGTTGTTCATTTCATTGACGGCTGCATGGATGGAATCGGGATCCCAGTTTGCCGGGTCCTTCAGCATATCCATGGATTCCTCCAGATTTTCCTTATCGAAGGACAGATTTCCCATCATGCCCTGCATGGAGCCCATCATGCCGGACATGGAGCCCATCAGATTGATCATCTGATCTGTCAGCTCGCTCATATAGTTTTCGCCCATGTTCAGCACCGCATTGGGCTTGAACTGGCCCACGATACCGCCAACGCCGTTGGAGCCGTTGATGATGCCGTAGTTTTCGCATTCGGTGATGTAGCCGATCTGGGAACCGGAAATGCCGCCCACATTATAGCCCATTTTTTCATAACCGATATCGGCTTTGTTTACACAGCCGCGGATCACACCACTGCTGGTGCCTGCAATGCCTCCGATGTTGGTGGCATCGGAAACGCTTTCTCTTGCCGTAAAGCTCTCCAGACTGAGGCCGGACATCACAGCCGATACAGAATTATGGTCCACCTGGGTGTTCACCTGTGCGGTGTTGACACAGGAGCGAATCACACCGAGGTTTTCACCGGCGATACCGCCGATGTAATGATCGCCGTAAACGGTGCCGGATGTGGTGCAGCCTTCGATGATGCCGGAAACCTTATTCCGCCCGGCAATGCCGCCGATTCGCTCCGTGCCGGATACGGTACCGGTGAAGGAACAGTTTTTGATCGTACCGCTGTTGACACCTGCCATACCGCCGATGTCCGTGTTGCCGGTCTTTGCAGGCTGAACGATACCCTTCAGGTGCAGATTCTCCACCAGGGCTGTCTTCTGAAGATAGCGGAAGAAACCCAGTGCGTTCACTTCCCCGGTCAGCCGCAGGCCGGAAACAGTAAAGCCCTGACCCAGGAAGATGCCGCCGAAGGTGGGGATGGAGGTAAATTCTGTGCCGGATAAATCAATATCGTTTTTCAGTACAAAGACCTTATCACGGCTCCAGGCATCGCTGATGCAGTTTTCAGCCAGATTCAGAATATCCTCCGGTGAAGAAAGGTAGACCGCATCTTCCGGAATGATAAATTCTTCCGGTTCTGCTTCATCCGATTCCGTTGCAAAAGCAGTCGTGGGAATGCTGGTCAGCAGTACGCATACAACGAGGGCCCATGCCCAAAGTTTATTTCTCAGATTCTTAAACTTCATCTTCTGCAACTCCTTTCTGCGTGTCTTCTGCAAGGAATGCACGCCTTGCTTTCTCTGCCGCGTTTGGATCCTCTTCCAGCATATCCACGGACAGATTACCGGCCACAACCGCTGCGTGTACCCGGCCGTGGACGATGGCATCCACTTCACCGTCGATGTATCCGTCCACATAGCCGTGGAGGCGACCCTTGACCCGCATGGTGCCCATATCCTCCCGCTCGGCAATGTCCGCACCCTTCATCTCGAAGCTGGTGGCATCGATGATCCGGCTTCCGATGACCAGCACGCAGGGCAGCACAAAGAGCACCAGCAGCATGGAGATCACCGTGCCCCGGCCGATGCACTGACCCATGATGGCATTGACGGGAGAGGTGGAGATGGCTCCCAGCAGGAAGCCCATAACGGCCATGATGGAGCCGGAGGTCAGAACCGTGGGGAATGCCTTGTTGATGGCCACACAGATGGCCTCCTTCACAGGCATATGCTGTTTTTCTTCGTTAAAATGACTGGAAATGACGATGGCATAGTCGATGTTGGCACCCATCTGAATGGACTGAACAATCAGATAGCCAAGGAAGTACAGAGGCTCCTGCTGCAATGTGGGGAAGGAGAAATTAATCCAGACACTTCCCTGAATGACCAGAACCAGCAGAACAGGCAGTCCTGCGGATTTGAAGGTAAACAGCAGCACCGCGATAACAAACACGATGGAAAGAATCGTAATCAGCAGATTGTCCGTTGCGAAGGTGGAGCCCAGATCCCGGCAGGAGGTGGAGTTGCCGATGGCATACACCGGCTCGTCATAGTATTTGTCTGCAATGGTATGAATCTGCTCCAGGAATGCGTAGGTTTCTTCGCCCTCCTCGGGAAGATCCAGATATACCACCATGCGGCTGTAGCTTTCCGTCTGGAGCTGTTCCTTGGCCATGTCCAGCATGGAAAGCATGGAGAGCATTTCGCCCATTTCTCCCTCCAGCTCCAGTCCGCTGCTTTCGATCATGTCCTTCAGATAGCAGACCAGATCAAACACGGGAACCCGGTAGGTGTCCATGCTGACCAGTTTGCCGATTTCTCCCTGATCCATGGCATACACAGAAAATAGTGTTGCCACCATATCATAGTCGATGCCCAATGCCTCGGAAAATTCCCGGGCATTCAGAGAATCGGTGAGCATGATGCCGTCCACCAGCTCCGTGTTGGCAAGGCCCATGGTGGATTTGACACCCTCACAGTTCTCCAGCTCCGCAAGGATTTTGGCCTCGGCTTCGTAATCGCCGGTGGGAACCAGAATGGCCACCATGTTGCTGGTGCCGAAGGTATCATTGATCTTAAAGTAAGCACTTTGCCGCTCATCCATGTTTTCAATACGGCTGCCGTTCATGGAGTAGGTGAAGGGGCAGGCATTGGAGAGCAGGAAAGCGCCCACCAGAAGCACCACAAACAGCGGTGCGATGATCCAGCGGAGCTTGACACAGACCTTGCCGATAAAGCTCACATTCGGCAGCAGTTTCTTGTGCCTGGTCTTGTCAATGAGGGGAGAAAACAGCATCAGCAGACCGGGCATCAGCGTAAACACACTCAGCAGGATCAGCAGCACGCCCTTGATCAGCACCACCGCCAGATCCAGACCGATGCCAAAGTCCATAAAGGACAGGGCAAGCAGGCCACCGATGGTGGTCAGACTGGATGCAGTGATTTCCGGAATCGCTTTGCTTAGTGCCTTAATACAGGCCTCCCGGGCAGGGAGGAACTCCCGCTCGGCGCTGAACCGGTGGGCAAGGATGATGGCGTAGTCAATGCCCATGGCCAGCTGCAAAAGCATGGCCACAGAGTC
>JAZNPV010000045.1:0-19966 GCA_045589835.1 Faecousia sp. | reverse complement strand
CCCTCCTTCTCCGCCATAAATAAGCCCCCATCCTAACGGATGGGGGCTTATTTATGGCTAACGTGGGATTTGAATAATTAAATGCAACACTCAGGGGGTGTTGCCCGCTGCGGCTGGGTGCAGGGGCTCAATTATTATCCGCAAAGCGGAAAATGCAAACAACGCCCTTCTTCTTTTAAAGAGATAGCTACACTCCGACTGAATAAGTCTTGCATTATTCTCAAGAAGGATCTGAAACATAGAACTTTGCATACTCTTTTCCTGCAATGATCGCAACATCTCTGGCCTCCGCCAACTCTGACACTGTCACAAACCGGAAGCCCTGCTCCTGCAATTCATCTACAATTACCAGCGCAGCCTCTACAGAACTGTCCGACATATCGTGCAGTAATATCACATCTCCGTCCCGCACATGGTCAACCACTTCCCGTTCGATTGCTGCCGCATCATGGGTCGCCCAGTCTCTGGGATCCACCGACCAGGAAAGTACAGACAGTCCGAAGCTTGCCGCCGCTGCATACACACAAGGTCCACACGCGCCGCCCGGCGAGCGCAGAAAAGAGATCTCACAATCTTCCGGTACTAAAGACATGGCCCGTTCGATTTCCCGCATTACATCTGTGCTGCACATATTTTTCATGGATTTGTGACTGTAACCGTGCAGTCCAATCTCATGTCCTTCCCGATGGATCCTGTCTGTCAGTTCCGGATACTGCTCCATTCTGTAGCCGCACAGCAAAAAGGTTGCCTTTACATCTCTTTCATACAAGCCGTCCAGCAGGTTTCTGGTGTACTTGCCTGAAGGGCCGTCATCAAATGTCAGTGCTATCAGCTTTTCGGTCTGTGCATGCACAGGACAGATCCGCAGCATGCCGATACACGTCAAAATTACCAGCAATTTTTTCAATGCTATCACAACCTTTTGCAAATCAACTGCCATTACTTTTCCCCATTTTTCGTGCAAAATACCCTTCCGCATTATCATGCAGAAGGGTATTTTTTTACATATTCATTTCTAAAATCAGTTTGAGAGCAGCCTCCACAGCCTGCCTGCGTACTGTTTGCCGATCTCCATCAAAGAGATACTTGCGGGAAAACGTCAAATTTTCGCAGCTGTAGCCGATATACACCGTACCCACTGGATTGCCCCGGTCATCTCCGCTCGGGCCTGCCAGACCGGTGACGGATACCGACACATCCGCACCAAGCACTTTCACAGCTCCCGCTGCCATCGCTTCGGCAACCGGTGCAGATACGGCTCCTTCCCTATCCAATAATGTCTGCTCTACACCAAGAAGCCTGTTTTTCACCCAGTCGGTGTAGCAGATAATACCGCCCTTATACACCTCAGAGCTGCCGGGAACTGCAGTCAGTGCCGCGCCGATGCCGCCGCCGGTACAGCTTTCCGCAGTTACCAGCGTTTTGCCCTTCAGCGCAGCCAGTACATCACAACAGAGGCTCATCATTGTACTTCACCGTGAGCTTTTCCACGCTGTCCAGCGCCTGCTGAATCAGCGCTTCCCGATCCAGCTTCCGCTCTGCGTTAATTACCTGTCCCAGCGTGGGCTTTGTTTTAGGATGCTTGGGCGTAAAGACTGTGCAGCAGTCCTCATAGGGCAGAATAGAAGTTTCCAATGTGCCGATCTTTCTGGCAATGGTGACAATCTCTTCCTTATCCATACCCACCAGAGGCATAAACACAGGAACATCCACCACCGCTCCGGTCACAGCCATGGCCTCCATAGTCTGACTGGCCACCTGTCCCAGATTTTCACCGGTAATCAGCGCGCCGCAGCCATGTTCCTTACCGATCCGCTGGGAAATCTCCATCATAAACCGGCGCATAATCAGCGTAAAGAACTCCTCCGGGCAGTTGTCCCGGATAGCCTCCTGAATCTGGGTGAAGCTTACAATGTTCACAGTCATTCTGCCGCAGTAGCGGGTAACCAGACGCGCCAGTTCCAATACCTTATCCCGTGCCAGCTGAGAGGTATAGGGATAGGAGAAAAAGTGGACAGTTTCAATCTCCACGCCCCGCTTGGCCATCATATAAGCCGCCACAGGAGAGTCAATACCGCCGCTGAGCAGACACATAGCCCGTCCGCCCACGCCGGTCGGCAGACCTCCCGCACCGGGCATAGCAGGGCCGTGGACATAGGCTGCCAGATCCCGGACTTCTACATAAACAGTATAAGCAGGATTATGCACATCCACACGGCAGTTAGGATGGGCTTCCGCCAAACGTCCGCCAATTTCCTGGGAAATACCGATAGAGGTTAGAGGGAAACGCTTATCAGAGCGCTTAGACTCCACCTTAAAGGACTCAGCGCAGTCCAGATCGTCCCCCAGATATTCCTCCACCGCGTTGAAAATGCTGTCCAGATCCTTCTGGCATGCACGGCATCGGCAAAGGCTCACAAGGCCGAAAATGCACTGGCAGGCCTCCCATGCACCCTCCACATCCGCTTCTTCGTCCATAGGCTCCACATAAACCGTGGACTGCATGATATACACATCGAAATTACCGTAGGGCTTCATGCGGCGGCGTACATTCTGCCGCAGCTTATCTTCAAACTGGCGCTTATTGGCACCTTTCAGCACAATTTCGCCCAGCTTCAGCAAAAAAATTTCATTCATTATTGATTACCTCTCATTTATAATTCCACCGTGCGGTATTGAATCGCTTCCGCGATATGGTCACTTGTAATATCGTCGCTGCCATCCAGATCCGCAATGGTTCTGGCTACTTTTAAAATCCTGTCATAGCTTCTGGCGGTTAGTCCAAATGCTTCGAATGCATCCTTCATCAGTTGGGCGCTTTCCTCGTCAAGCACGCAGTGATACCGCAGCTCATTGGGGCCCATGCGGGCATTACACATACCGCTGCTTTGGCCAAACCGGCGGTGCTGCCGTTTCCGGGCAGCATTGACGCGCTCTCTCACCGCTGCTGACGGCTCTGCTTCCCTGCGTCTGCGCAAATCTTCAAAATTCACCGCAGGTACTTCCACAATAATGTCGATTCTGTCCAGCAACGGCCCGGATATCCGGCTGCGGTAATTCTGCACCGCATGCTCCGAGCAGGTACATTTGCCGGAAGGATCGCCGTACCAGCCGCATTTACAGGGATTCATGGCACAGACCAGCATGAATTCTGCCGGATATGTAACCGTTCCCGATACTCTGGCAATGGCCACCTGTCCGTCCTCCAAAGGCTGACGCATCACATCCAGCGTATCCTTCTTGAATTCCGGCAGTTCGTCCAGAAACAGCACACCTTTATGCGCAAGTGATATCTCACCAGGTCTGGGATTGGTACCGCCACCGGTCAGACCGGCATTGGAAATGGTATGGTGAGGCGACCGGAATGGCCGCTGCATCACCAGCGGTGACTTAGCAGACAGCATTCCCATCACGGAGTATACCTGTGTGACTTCCAAGGATTCATCCCATGTCATATCCGGCAAAATCGAGGGCAAACGCTTACTGAGCATGCTCTTACCGGAACCGGGCGGGCCGATCAGCAGAATATTGTGACTGCCGGCTGCAGCAACCTCCATAGCACGCTTTACGTTTTCCTGCCCCATCACATCTTTAAAGTCCAGTACCTCCTGCTCCGTGCGGTCAGGAACCCAAATTGCCTCTTCCTCCAATTCCGTTTCGCCATTCAGTGCAGCTACCAATTCTTTGACTGTATGAACAGGAATAATTGCAGGTCCTCTTGCCAGTGTAGCTTCCGCTGCATTTTCCGCAGACACGTACAATGTATCAAAGCCTGCACGCTTGGCTGCGATGGCCATTGGCAATACACCTGCCACTGGCCGGATCTGACCGTCCAAACTCAATTCGCCTAAAAAAGCACTGCCGGATTTTGGTCTGCGTACTAAACCGCTGGCAGAGAGAATTCCTAAAAGAATCGGCAGGTCATAATGGGTGCCTGCCTTTTTCAAACTGGCCGGTGCCAGATTCACCGTGATCCGGCTGGTAGGAAACCGGAGGCCGCTGGTTTTAGCCGCAGCCCGCACCCGCTCCCTTGCCTCCTTCACCGCCGCATCCGGAAGACCCACAATATCAAATCCCGGAAGCCCATTGGATATGTAGCATTCCACCGTCACATGGCTGCCCTGAATGCCGTTGACTCCCATAGTATGGACGCTGCAAATCATAACTCTCTCTCCTCGCATCCTTATTCTATTTTATCATACTCCATCAATTCAGAAAACACAATTCTTTTTTCGCTCTATTATTCCCTGTGCTGCCATTTTTTAATTACACCGTTCAACATATTCATCAATTTTTCACGGAAGTTGGCCTCTGTGGCTTTACAAATTGGTTTTGAGGTGCTATGATATACAGGACGAAATTTGAATACTTTAGGAGGTATTTCATTTTGGCAAGAAAATTTAAAACCATGGACGGCAATACCGCTGCCGCCCACGTCAGCTATGCCTTTACCGAGGTTGCTGGCATTTACCCCATTACTCCGTCCAGCCCCATGGCTGACAACGTAGACCAGTGGTCCGCTGCTGGTCGGAAGAACATCTTCGGCGATACCGTTAAGGTCGTTGAGATGCAGTCCGAAGCCGGTGCTGCAGGTACCGTTCACGGCTCTCTGGCCGCCGGTGCTTTGACCACCACCTACACCGCATCCCAGGGTCTGCTGCTGATGATCCCCAACATGTACAAGATCGCCGGCGAGCTGCTGCCCAGCGTGTTCCACGTTTCCGCACGTACCGTTGCTACCCAGGCTCTGAACATCTTCGGTGACCATTCCGACGTTTACGCCTGCCGTCAGACCGGTTTTGCCATGCTGTGCGAGACCAACGTACAGGAAGTTATGGACCTGGGCGCTGTTGCCCATCTGGCTTCCATCGAAGGCCGCGTTCCCTTCATTAACTTCTTCGACGGTTTCCGTACCTCCCACGAGATCCAGAAGATCGCTATCTGGGACTACGAGGATCTGAAGGAAATGACCAACATGGAGGCTGTGGAAGCCTTCCGCAAGCACTCCCTGAACCCCGAGCGTCCCGCAATGCGCGGCTCTCATGAGAATGATGACATTTTCTTCCAGCACCGTGAGGCCTGCAACAAGTACTACACCCAGCTGCCCGCAGTTGTGGAAAAGTACATGGCCAAGGTCAACGAGAAGCTGGGCACCAACTATCAGCTGTTCAACTACTACGGCGCTGCTGACGCTGACCGCGTGATCGTTGCCATGGGTTCCATCAACGACGTGATCGAAGAAGTCATCGACTACCTGAACGCCAACGGCGAGAAGGTGGGCCTGATCAAGGTTCGCCTGTTCCGTCCCTGGAGTTCCGAGCATCTGCTGGCTGCCATCCCCGCAACCGCTAAGAAGATCGCTGTTCTGGACCGCACCAAGGAGCCCGGCTCTCAGGGCGAGCCTCTGTATCAGGATGTGGTCATGGCTCTGGCCAAGGCCGGCAAGAATGACATCACTGTCATCGGCGGCCGTTACGGTCTGGGTTCCAAGGACACCCATCCCGCTTCCGTCTTCGCTATCTATGACGAGCTGAAGAAGAGCGAACCCAAGCACGAGTTCACCATTGGCATCGTTGACGATGTGACCAACCTGTCTCTGGCAGAGACCGCATCCCCCAACACCGCTGCAGAGGGCACCATCGAGTGCAAGTTCTGGGGTCTGGGCGGCGACGGCACTGTCGGTGCTAACAAGAACTCCATCAAGATCATCGGCGACCACACCGGCAAGTACGTACAGGCTTACTTCCAGTACGACTCCAAGAAGACCGGCGGTGTTACCGTTTCCCACTTGCGCTTCGGCGACAAGCCCATCAAGTCCCCCTACTACATCAACAAGGCTGACTTCGTTGCTTGCCACAATCCTTCTTACATCACCAAGGGCTTCAAGATCGTTCAGGACGTTAAGCCCGGCGGCGTATTTCTGATTAACTGCCAGTGGGATCTTCAGGAACTGGAGCATCATCTGGATGCCGCTTCCAAGCGCTACATCGCTGCTAACAACATTCAGCTGTACACCATCAACGCTATCGATCTGGCTATTAAGGTGGGCATGGGCAAGCGTACCAACACCATCCTGCAGTCCGCATTCTTCTCCCTGGCCAATGTTATGCCCAGCGAAGA
The DNA here is from genome assembly GCA_045589835.1 of Faecousia sp. Lineage (GTDB taxonomy): Bacteria > Bacillota > Clostridia > Oscillospirales > Oscillospiraceae > Faecousia. The sequence goes on along the minus strand of JAZNPV010000045.1, from coordinate 13,846 downwards.
AGCTATCGGCTACATGAAGGCCGCTGCTGAGGCTTCCTACCTGAAGAAGGGCCGCGACGTGGTCGACAAGAACTGGGATGCCATCGATGCCGGTGCTACCGCTTACGTGAAGGTTGACGTACCCGCTGCATGGGCCAACGCCGAGGATAAGGCTACCGAGACCGTTCTGGAAGGCCGCGAGGATACCGTGAAGGTCGTTAAGACCATTCTGAATCCTGTTGGCAAGATGGACGGCAGCAGCCTGCCTGTTTCCGCATTCGTTGACTATGCTGACGGCCAGTTTGCTCTGGGCGCATCCGCATACGAGAAGCGCGGTGTTGCTGTTACCGTACCGCACTGGGATGAGACCAAGTGTATCCAGTGTAACAACTGTGCATACGTCTGCCCCCATGCTACTATCCGTCCCTACGCTCTGACCGAGGCCGAGGCTGCCGCCGCTCCCGCGGGCGCACGCATCGTTCCCGTGAAGGCCGGCAAGGGCAAGGGTGTCTACTCCTACACCATGGCCGTATCTCCTCTGGACTGCATGGGCTGCGGTGTCTGTGTAGGTGTCTGCCCCACCAAGGCTATCGCTATGGTACCTCAGGAGCAGGAACTGGCCGAGCAGGAAGTCTTCAATTACATGGTATCCAAGGTTTCTCAGAAGCCCGACATGGAAGACAACTCCGTCAAGGGCAGCCAGTTCAAGAAGCCTCTGCTTGAGTTCTCCGGCTCCTGCGCTGGTTGTGCTGAAACCAGCTACGCACGTCTGGTGACCCAGCTGTTCGGCGACCGTATGTACATCTCCAACGCTACCGGCTGTTCCTCCATCTGGGGCGGTCCTGCTGCTACCTCTCCCTACTGCGTAAACGAAGAGGGACATGGTCCTGCATGGTCCAACTCCCTGTTTGAGGACAACGCTGAACACGGTCTGGGTATGTACACCGCACAGGCTGTGATCCGTGAGTCCCTGGCTAACAAGGTCAAGACCGTCATGGAGACCACCGCTTGCGACGAGCGCAAGGCTGCCTGCCAGGCTTGGCTGGACACCTTCAACGACGGTGAAGCCAACAAGGCTGCTACCAAGGCTCTGATCGCTAATCTGGAAGCTAAGGTCTGCTGCGACACCGTTAAGGACATTCTGTCCAAGAAGGAATACCTGTCCAAGAAGTCCGTCTGGATCTTCGGCGGTGACGGCTGGGCATACGACATCGGCTTCGGCGGTGTTGACCATGTTCTGGCTTCCAACAAAGACGTAAACATCTTCGTATTTGATACCGAAGTTTACTCCAACACCGGCGGACAGGCTTCCAAGGCTTCCAACATCGGTCAGGTTGCGCAGTTCGCTGCCTCCGGTAAGGAAACCAAGAAGAAGTCCCTGGCTGAGATCGCAATGAGCTACGGCTATGTTTACGTTGCTCAGATCGCTATGGGCGCTAACCAGGCCCAGACCATCAAGGCTATCTGCGAGGCAGAGGCTTACAACGGTCCTTCCCTGATCATCGGCTACGCTCCCTGCGAGATGCACTCCATCAAGGGCGGCATGATGAACTGCCAGGCCGAGATGAAGAAGGCTGTTGATTGCGGCTACTGGAATCTGTTCCGCTTTGATCCTTCCAAGGAGACCGGCAAGTTCCAGCTGGATTCCAAGGCTCCGAAGGATGGCTACCAGGAGTTCCTGATGAACGAAGCCCGCTACAGCCGTCTGACTCGTGAGTTCCCCGAGCGTGCAACCGAGCTGTTCGCTAAGAACGAAGCTGCTGCTAAGGAGCGTTACGAACACCTGCTGAAGCTGGTTGAGATGTACAAGGACTAATTTCCTAGACATCATCCGCCCCCGGTAACCGGGGGCGGATTTTTACAGGAGGGCCATATGTTCTGTTCTGTAACCGATATCCGAGGTGATTACGCCTACGTTAAGTATGACGATACGGGCATAATTTCTGAAGTAGCCATTGCCCTGCTCCCCTATGGAATTGATGTGGGCGACCGGTTGAAATTTGAAAACTACCAATTTACTCAAATATAAGATAAAGCAATTACCGGAAGGTGTTAATCCCCCTCCGGTAATTGCTTTATCCCGTGAGATTATTGTATGCTGATTGTAACATCTCCCGTGCTTGTAATGATTTCACATTTTCCGCCGGTTACTGTTTTGGGAACGTCAATTTTTCCCGTGTCTGTTTGGGTGATAAACACCTTTTCGGTCAGCAAACTGCCTGTAACATTACCTGTATCGGTTTTAAAGTAAATCTCAGCAGCATCGCAGCTGTCAAGTTTAATATCACCGGTACTTCTTACAACCGAAAACATTTCTGCCGCAATTACATTTTTTAAAGAAATATCGCCTGTATTTCCGCTGGAAATCAATGCTTTACAAGAAACACCTGTCAGCTGGGCCTTGCCGGTGCTTACGTTAATTCTGAGTTCATCCTCACAGGTTACGGCTTTGCCAACCACCTTACCCGTTGAAACAGAAAGATCAAGCATTCCCGCAGATATGTTTTTCACATAAATATCGCCCGTATTGGTGTTTATTCTGATCTTTCCCACAGACGAAGCCCCGCACTTAACATCACCGGTACTGACGGAGAGATCCATGCTCTCAAAAAAATGTTCTTCCGGTATTTCCACATCACCTGTACTCCCTTTAACGGAAAGTGCGCCGTATTCACCCTGTGGGATATATACGGTTATTTTAGGCGTTCCGAAAAAAATGCCTATATATTCATACCACTTTCTTGTATCAACAGCCTCAATCACAAGCGTATCGCCGATTACAGTGACCGAATGCTTTACATTTTTCTGTTCATAACAAACAACCGAACTTTGTTCGCTTTCTGTGGGAACAAATATAACATCGGCAGTATCGGTGGTAATCGATATGTTTTTATAATCCTTCTTTATCTCATAATCATTGGTTTCATACTTAACAGTTGATAATTTAGTGAAATCCCATCCAAGCACAGTCATCACACCTCCAAAAATGATGCCGCCAATCAGTATAAAGGCAATTGCCATGCCAAAAAATATTTTCGCCCGCTTACTCATTACACAGCCTCCTTTATAAGACATTTTTAATGCCGATGACAATTTTCTTTGTAAGGAACAAAGATCCTTTTGTTGCCCCGTTACATCCAAAGAACAGCAGAATGGAAAGTCCCCCACAAACAAGCCCTGCACCGATCATTGCAGTGCCCGTCAGGCTGCTGCCGAAGCAAACAAAGCCCAAACCTGCCAAAATGCCGCCAAGGGCGCAGGCAACAACCGAAACAAAGACAGCCCATAATGAAACAATCACAGACCATAGCACAGCAAACAAGGCAGCCAGCAAGGAAATCCATATGGGACTGCCCAGCACCAAAAGGATAATTCCCCATGCTTTGCGCCATCTCTTCGGTTTTTCTTTTGCTGTATCTGCAGGGGAAATGTCGGCTTTGATCTGGGCTGAGATCTCCTCAACAGATCCCACTGCCAATACCGCTTCTTCCTCCGAAAGACCTTCTTCCATACGGTCTTCAATCATTTCACTGTAAAAACGCAGGCGTTCTTCAATTTCGGCCTGCGGCAAGTCAGACAGTTTTTCGTTCAGTGACAAAAGAAACTTAAGTTTGGTCATCAGTCTTATCCTCCTTGGTTACAAAACGGTATATGGACAGGATCTCATTCCAATCATTTTTAAAGTCCTCAATTCGCCTATGCCCCTCATCGGTAATATGATAATATTTTCGAAGTCTTCCGCCATGCTCGGCCGTACGGACTGTCAGCATGTTTGCCATTTCCAAGCGTTTCAGGATGGTGTATAAGGTGGATTCCGACAGTTCCAGATACGGCTTCATATCTTTTATAATCTTATAGCCATATGAATCCTCACTCTTGATCGCAGCCAATACGCATATATCCAAAAGACCTCTTTTTAACTGAATATCCATGCAATACCTCCTATCACGTTATACATCGTATCACGATGTATTAATTTTGTCAATAGCATGTAGAACGGCTGCTGTCGGATGAACGCAAAAAAGCAGCACTGTCTTTCAACTGTGCTGCTATTATATTCATTATATTTATCTTTTGTTTGCTTCCTTAGATTCGCCAGCCATTTAATGCAGCAATGCATAATAGTCAGAAGGATCTATTAAATAGGCAGTAACCGTGCGGTACGCTTCCATGCCCCGTTCTGTCCAGCTGTCTGTAATGGCTGACATCAATGCCGCAAACGCAGTGGTAACCAACGACATCTGAAGCATTACGTCAAGTGGGATACCGCCCCTGATGACTATAAACAGCATGCACAAAAGGAACATACCCACAAGTGAGATAGGATTCGTCATGCCAGCCAGCCGGATGCAGTAAATCCTTGTACCGTCACCATCCGGCTTTGCAAAACCGATTGCCCGCTGTTTCTCATTGGTAATCCTGCGGTTCCATTCATGGCCTGCGTGACAGGTAATGGAGAAAAAACGCCAGATAACCGTACCTGCTACACGCTCTTCTCCAAATTCAAAGATGCCATCCAGATTATTCTTCAGTTCAAACAGATATTTCCTATACGGCAATTCAGACCGAATAATCAATTTCCTTCCTCCGAACCGTTAGCCTGCGCTTCTGCCTTGTTTTCCTTTTTCTTAGCACGCTTTGCCTTATTTTCTTTGCGTTTTTCCTTAAAATGGGACCGAAGTTCCGGTGGCTGCTCTTTCAATTTTTCCGGATCAATACCACGCTTATTCAAGCGAATATTGGTACGCTCACGCAGCAGCGTATGGATAACGGATGCCACAGGAATCATCAGGAACATACCGGCCACACCCATCAGTTCACCGCCCACCGCAACGGCCAGCAGCACCCACATACCGGACAGGCCAATGGAAGTACCCACTACTCTGGGATAAATCATATTGCCTTCAATCTGCTGGATCACAAGGAACATACCTACAAACGCCACCGCCTGCAGCGGGTCGTTGACCAGTATTAAAAACGCGCCGATAATACATCCCACAAACGCACCGACTACAGGAATAAACGCAGTTACCGCAACCAGCACACTGACCAGCGGAATATAGGGCATCCGGAAGATTGCCATGCTGACTGCAAACATGCAGCCAAGAATGCATACCTCCACACACTGGCCGGACAGGAAATTGGAAAACGTGGAGTTAGACAGGCGCAGGATACGAATAATACTGTCGGAGGTTTTCTCCGGCAAAAATGCATACAGCAGCTTTCTGCCCTGCCGCGCCAGCGTCTCCTTCTGGAACAGACAGTACAACGCAAACACGATTGCGATTATCAGCTCCACAACGGCACCCGCCACGATACCTACAGCAGAAAATGCGCTGCCCAGAATTGCAGTTACGCTGTTGCCAGCGATCGTCACAAATTTCTGAACCAGATCCGCCCAGTCAAAGCTTGCAAAGTCAGTATTCTGTTTGACCCACTCCAGTAATTGGGGATTATCGTTCAAAAACGCCATAATACCCGTTTCCATATTAAGGAAAAAAGTCTGCAGTTTCGGAATCAGTGACTGAATGGTTTCCACTACCTGCGGAATCAGAAGCATGAATACCAGAGCCAATACCAGCAAAACTGCCACTAATGTAAGCACGATTGCCAGCAGCCGACGTATTTTATCCTGTTTGAGACCCTTGAGCAATCCCTCAATAGCCCGCATGGGTACGTTAATAATAAACGCTATTGCAGCACCTAAAACAAAGGGAGAAAAAATACCATTCAAAACACTAAGGACGCTTTTCAGCCGCTCCGTTTCGTGAAGGATCCAGTACAAAACAATACATGCCGCCACGCCTACAAAAACATTTCTAAGCGTCTTTTTATTTAGCTCCAGCAATACGACCGCCCCTTTCCAAGGATATTTTACCTGCTTAATATGGCAATTCTGTGAATTTTACAAATTTTCAGACAAATTTTTTAAAGTATCGCAGAGCTGATCAACAGCCTCAGGCTTTGTTGCCCAGCTAGTGCAGAAGCGAACCGCACGATGATTGGAATCGATCCGCTGCTGTTCGCTGAATGTAAAGTCCTTACCCAGTTCCTCCAACAGCTTATCCGGCAGAATGGGAAATACCTGATTTGTCACACCGGGTACAAGCAACGGATAATTCAGCAGTTCCAACGTCTGTCGGATTCGATCTGCCATCGCATCCGCATGGGATGCAATACGCAAATAAAGGTCATCATTAAACAACACATCAAACTGCGCGCCTAACAGCCAGCCTTTTGCAAGCATACCGCCGTGCTGCTTCATCAGGTACCGAAAATCTTCCCCAATAGCAGGATTGGAAATCACAACAGCTTCTCCGAACATGGCACCCACTTTCGTGCCACCGATATAGAACACATCCGTAAGCCGGGCCAGATCCGCAAGGGTTACATCATTGCCCCGGGCTGCCAGCCCATAGCCCAGCCGGGCACCGTCAACAAACAAATACAATCCATATCCCTTACAAACTGCGCTGATTGCTTCCAGCTCAGCAAGGCTGTAGATCGTCCCCAGTTCCGTAGGATTGGATATGTACACAAGTTTGGGCTGTGCAATATGTTCTCTGGTCGCATCCCCTCTGTGTGTGCGCACTGCATGCTCAATTTGTCCCGCTGTGATTTTTCCATCCTCCGTGGGAAGCGTCAGTACCTTATGACCTGTAGCCTCCACCGCACCGGTTTCATGCACATTGATATGTCCGCTTTCGGCACACAAAGCAGCCTGATGAGAGCGCAGCGCAGCGTCAATAACGATCAGATTTGTCTGTGTGCCACCCACCAAAAAATGCACCGCCAGATCAGGATCTGCGCACAGCGTCCGGATTTTTTCAGCGGCCGAACTGCAGCATGTATCCATACCGTAGCCATCCATCTGGGTACCCATCATATCCTGCATCCGCTGAAAAACAGCGGCATGACAATTTTCATTATAATCATTATGGAAATACAGCATATATCCTCCGCATTGCACATAGTTTTTATTCATTTTACCTTTTTACACGGTAGCTGTCAAGCAGGTATATTCCACTTGTCCGATTCATAGGTTTTTCTTGGCAGCACACAGCATCGGAGGGATATATATGGCAGATACAATCGAGGAGAGAGCCTGCGAACTGGCTGTGTACATTATCGAAACCGGCGCCACTGTCCGGACAGCCGCCCAGCATTTTGGTATATCCAAGTCTACGGTACATAAGGATCTATCCCAAAGGCTACCGCAATATAACAAGCATTTATACAATCAGGTACGGCATGTTTTAGACCTTAACAAAGCCCAGCGCCATATCCGCGGCGGGATGGCCACCCAAAGAAAATACCGCATGAAGAAGCAACTGTAATAAAGCACCCAACCACGGTTGGGTGCTTTATTACAGATCATCTGCGTCCTGTACAGGCTTTTCGTCTTTATCCACGGGGATGCCGGTATAACTGCCAAACGGATCCGCAACAATTTTACTCTCCCCATTTGTCTGTCGGTCATTCTTTTTCTTCTTCATGAAAACACCTCCCTGCAATCACATGGTTTGCAGTCATCTCATATCCTATTCTGCAGCCTGCTAAAAATACAACATTTGCAAAAAAACAGGTTGTTTTTACATATTTACCTATGATATAATGCAAGCGCGAATCCATGTGATTGCTAATACACAAACAGAGGCGTGGCTTATGGAAGAGTTAATCAATTGCGCTATGGATGTCGGTGAACAAATGCTGCTGTCCGGTGCCGAAGTCCACAGAGTAGAAGAGAGTATTACCCGCATGTGTACTGCTTTTGGCGCTGCAAGAACCGATATCTTTATCATCACCAGCAGCATGGTGCTGACGGTATATACGGAGGATAACCGTTCCTTTACCCAGACACGGCGTATTAACGGTATCTCCACCGACTATGAAAAGCTCCATAAGCTCAATGCGCTTTCCCGGCATATTTGCAAAGAGAATATGGCTGCAGAGCAGATCCGTACCGAACTGGCTGCCGCTGTTGCCTGCAAAGAGTACCCATTCTGGCTGGAATGTCTGTGTTACGCACTGATTGCCGGTTCTTTTACCGCTTTTTTCGGCGGTGTGCTTTCTGATGTTCTGGTATCCTTTTTCGTAGGCGCTGTGGTTCGTTTTGGCATCCTTCTGTCCGAAACTGCAATTCCCAACAAGATCTTTTCCAAGTTTTTTTCTGCTGTGGTCGCAACGCTTTTAGCCTTTGCTGCTGTATCCTGCGGATTGATCGGCAATGTTGACAAGGTCATTATTGGCAATATTATGAGTTTAATCCCCGGTATTGGTCTTACAAACGCACTGCGGGATCTGTTTACAGGCGACAGCATCGCAGGTCTGTTACGCTCAATAGAAGCAGTATTGACTGCACTGGCCATTGCAGCCGGGTATTTTCTGGTTGCGTTTTTGGGAGGCTTTGCACTATGACACAAGCTGAGTTTTTGCAGATCCTGTGGGGCGCACTTGGCACATCTGCCTTTGCCGTACTGTTTAATATCCGTCGTTTACGTCTTGCTGCTGCAGCGGCAGGCGGTCTGCTTTCCTGGCTGATCTTTGTACTTCTTAATAAGTTTATCCCTAATGAACCAGTGAATTATTTCATCGTCTCACTAATCATGTCCTGTTATGCTGAGATTATGGCCCGTTTATTGAAAACCCCTACCACCACTTTCATCACCACAACGCTTATTCCCCTGATCCCGGGTGGATCCCTTTATTACACCATGTCTTATGCCTTTCAAAGTAACCTTTCCATGTTTGTGGAAAAAGCCATCTATACGCTGCAGCTGGCATCGGCTTTGGCTCTGGGCATTATCGTTGCCACAAACCTGACCAGAATTGTGGTAAGCGTACTGAATAAAAGCAAGCACACCAGAGCAAAGGAGTAATTGTATGTTTTCCGTACAACTGATCTGCATAGGAAAGCTGAAAGAAAAATTTTATCTCAGTGCTGCAGCAGAATATGAAAAACGGCTGAAGGGCTATTGTCAGTTTCAGCTTTCGGAACTGCCGGAGGTACGGCTTCCCGATGCCCCCTCTCCTGCCCAAATCGAAGCGGGACTGGAAAAAGAAGCAGACATGATCTTAAGCAAAATCCCCAAAGGTGCGTGGTTCTGTGTTCTCACTCCGGAGGGAAAACTGCTTTCCTCGGAAACATTAGCAGAAAGAATAGCATCTGTGAAAGTTTCCGGAAAAAGCAGTGCCTGTTTTTTGATTGGTTCTTCCTTCGGAATGGCACAGAGGATCAAGGATAAAGCCGATTTTAAGCTGTCCATGAGTCCTATGACCTTTCCCCATCATCTGGCGCGAATTATGGTATTGGAACAGCTTTACAGGGCTGAAACCATTCAGGCAGGAAGCAAATATCACAAGTAGGCATTTTTAATGATCTGCAGTTCCTGAGTGCTACGCTCCCCGCTAATGAACAGGGTTTCCGCACCATTATGGCTACCGAAAGTGTACATCCTTTTGCAGGCAATTCAGCTTTTCGCTGAGGAAAAGCGCAGAGTTCTCATTGAAGAGATCCAGTAATCAAGAAAGGCAGTACGAAAAACGTACTGCCTTTTCTATTAAAACTCATGGCTTGCGTACATCACTGCAGACAGGGCACATAGGGGTGCCGTCTCACAGCGCAGAATCCGCTTTCCCAGAGTACAGATCTGCAAGCCCGCATCCTTTGCTTTTTCCACTTCCATCAGCTCCAGGCCGCCCTCCGGGCCTGTCAGCAAACTAACGGTTTCGTATGTTCCTTCCTCCAGCGCCATACGCAGCGTTGTTGCCCGCTCGTTTTCATAGAACAGGATCGCTTTATCCGCCTTTGCAGCCTCCTGCAAGGCCTGTGCATAACTCTCCAACGTACGCACCTGCGGAATCCGTCCTCTGCCGGACTGTTCCGATGCTGAAGCAGCAATTTTCTGCCAGCGCACCAGTTTCTTTTTCAGGCTTTTCTCGTCTGGCTTGGAAACACATCGGGCAGATGGAAAGGCCACAATCTCATAAGCACCCAATTCGGTAGCTTTCTGGATCACATGCTCCAATTTGTCCGCTTTGGGAAAGGCCATGTAAACGCTGACCCTAACGGCCGCCTCCGATGTGGCATCCTGTCTGCTGTTGACTACCAGACTAATCTGCCCGGGACTCACATCACTGACGGTGCAGATACATTCATTGCCCTGTCCGTCACAGACCAGAACCTCTTCGCCGTTTTTCAGCCGCAGTACCTTTGCATGGGCCGCATTCTCTCCGGTCAAGACCAGAAAACTGTCCCGCATTTCATCTGGATCTACAAAAAACCGTGTCATAGCCGCTAACTCCTTATGTCATCTTTCCGTGAGTATAGCACAGTTTTCAGCGGAAAACAATATACTTTTGCTCCACCGTCTATTGGATAGACAAGAGGGATACCCGAAGGGCACAGCTTCACAAGGAAGTAATGCCTGAAAAGTACAGTTTTTTCTGCCAGATAAGGAAAAAGCGCAGGAATCCTTTGTGGATTGCGAGCATTTTTGACGCAGTATGGCTGGAAAAGATGCACCTTTTCAGGCATTACTTCCTTATGAAACGGTGCCCAAATGCAGCAGACTTTTCCTTTTTATCAGGACAGAATCACTCTGTCGTTGGCAAACACTTTGCCGCTGGCCTTAGCAAACAATCCCAAAAGATCCTCTACGGTCAGTTTTTTCTTTTCTTCCCCTTCCACATCCACGATGATACGACCCTCATGCATCATAATCAGCCGGTTGCCATGGGTGATGGCATCGTTCATGTTGTGAGTAATCATCAGGGTGGTCAGCTTGTTTTCCTGCACGATCCGGTCTGTCAGCTCCAGAACCTTTGCAGCGGTTTTGGGATCCAGCGCCGCTGTATGCTCGTCCAGCAGCAGCAACTTGGGCCGGTTCAGCGTTGCCATCAGCAGGGTTACCGCCTGTCTCTGGCCGCCGGACAGCAGGCCTACCTTTGCGGAAAGCCGGTCCTCCAGCCCCAGCTCCAGATCGGCCAGCAGCTTTTTGTACCGCTCCCGTTCCGCCTTCCGGACGCCCCAGATCAGCTTACGCTTGGTGCCTCTTCTGGCTGCAATGGAAAGATTCTCAGCAATTTCCATATCCGGGGCCGTACCCTTCATGGGATCCTGAAACACTCTGCCCAGAAAAGCAGCTCTTTTATGCTCCGGTACATTGGTCACGTCCACGCTGTCGATCTGGATACTGCCGCAATCGGGCTTCCAGACACCGGCAATGGCATTGAGCAGCGTGGATTTACCGGCACCGTTGCCGCCGATGACGGTGACAAAATCGCCGTCCTTCAGATGCAGGGACAGGCCGTTCAGCGCGGTTTTGGCATTGACCGTACCCGGATTAAAGGTTTTTTGCAGGTTGGTAATTTTAAGCATCGCTGTCGCCTCCTGTCACATTTTCAGCAGAAAACGGCATCTGCACAGGCACGGGCTTTCTCTTTTTGAAATACTCATTGTTCAGGTAGGGAACCGCCAGGAACAGCGCCACGATAATAGCCGAAAGCATCTTCAGGTAGTCTGTTTTCAAGCCCAGCAGGATGACAAAGTTATAAATAATGTAGTATACGATACCGCCGCCGATCACACCGATCAGGCTTACCACAAAGTTGGGCTTGATCTTAAGAGAAACGGACAGGCCGATAAAGATCGCCGCCAGACCGATTACGATAGCACCACGGCCATCGTTAATGTTGGCAGAGCCCTTATACTGGGCAAGCAGTGCGCCTGCAAGGGCTACGATACCGTTTGCAATGGCCAATCCCAGCACCTTGTTGAATTTCACATTCACACCCTGGGCACGGCTCATGTCCGGATTGTCACCGGTGGATTTCAGGGTCAGGCCCACTTCCGTATAGAAGAACAGCCACAGTCCCACGATCACAGCCACGACGATCAGTCCCATTACCAGAATGGAGGACATATTGTCACTCATATGCACAAGCATCTGGTTGGCCCGGGGATCAATGGTAATCAGGGATTTGCCCCCCAGAATCCGCAGATTGACGGAGTACAGCATAAGTTGGGTCAGAATACCTGCCAGAATTGCCGGTATACCCAGTGCTGAATGGAGCAAGCCTGTAATAATGCCTGTCAGTGCGCCTGCCACAAAGGCCACCAGAATACTGACCCACGCAGGTACACCCAAGCCCATCAGAACTGCGCAGACGCACGCACCGGTACAGATAGAGCCATCAACAGTCAAATCGGCGATATCCAGTATTTTATAGGAAATATAGACACCGATAGCCATCAAGCCCCAGATCAGTCCCTGAGCGATCGCACCGGGCAATGCATTAAAGAAAACCATCTTTTACCTCGAAACTTATTACTTTGCAGGAACAGTAATTCCCAGAGTCTGGCACAGTTCTTCATTGTAAGTAACGGTAGGCGTCAGCGTTGCAATCTCAATTTCGGAAACCTTCTTCTGGCCCAGCAGGATCTGAGCGGCCATCTTGCCTGTCTCTTCACCCAGCTTGTAGTAGTCGATGGCCAGACTTGCGTAGCAAACCTTTCCACCGTAGCTGGTATAGATAGGCACCTTCTTCTGGTTGCAGATCTCACCCACAATGGTGTCGTTGGCAGCTACGGTGTTATCGGAAGGCACGTAAACAGCCTTGCACTCGCCGGCCATAGCAGTAGCCAGCGCCTGCAGTTCGGTTGTCTCGGAGAAGGTGTAGGCCTTCACAACAATGCCCTTTGCCTCAAACAACGCCTTAACTGCGTTAAACTGCACCAGAGAGTTAGATTCGTTGGAGCAGTACAGCACACCTACCTGATCACCGGCCACCAGATTCAGAGTGTCGATCATCATCTGTGCCTGTTCAGCGAAAGGAACCGCATCGGATGTGCCGGACACATTCTCGGGAATATTGTTCTGGAAGGTGTCGTTGTAATCGGTAACGGAAGTGCCCAGAACCGGGATCTTGGTGGTAGCGTTGGCAGCAGCCACCAGAGCAGGGGTAGCATTGGCCATGATCAGGTCCACATTCTTAGCGGTGAAGGTGTTGATAACGGTGGTACACAGCTCTGCTTCACCGGCTACCTGTGTATCAAAAGTAACCGTCTTGCCAGCCTTTTCCAGCTCAGCTGTCAGCGCATCCTGGAAGCCCTTGGTCGCCTGATCCAGAGAATCATGGACCATCAGCTGGCAAATGCCCACGGTGAAGCTTGTCTTTTCGCCGCTGCAGGCGCACAGGGACAGGCAGCCAATGCAAAGAATCAGCGCTAAAACAAGAGATACGATCTTTTTCATATAAATTCCTCTTTTCATGAGTATATAATTCGCACAGCTAAGCCGTGAGAATCACAAATAAAAAACGTCCCTGCATAAAACAGGGACGATCAGGAACAATCGCGGTACCACTCTGCTTTCGCATCGACCTTACGGCCGAAACCTCTATAGGCTTAAAAGTCTTAGCGATATAACGGTCGCACCCGTTGCGCCTACTGAAATTTCAGCACACAGCTTGCGGAATGAACTTCACAGGGATATTACTGTTGCCTTGCACCACCCGGCAACTCTCTGCAGCTTTTCTCCCGGCTACTCTTTCCGCTCAAACGCCTTTGAAATATGAAATATTGCGTTTATGTTATCAAGAATCGTTTCTTCTGTCAAGTCTTTTTGTAAGTTTTTGCGGAAAACCTTTCCACATGCGGTTGCACTGGTGCTTGCGCGCCAAAGGCTTCCCCCGGGGGAAGCCTTTTGGTTCTCTGCTTAACTAAGGTTCTATAATAAATGTTGGGGTCAGGCGATGAGCCTGGCCCCATTGTCATAAATAAATAGTTGAGCATAGAGACAAAAATCCTCTATAATGAAAGTACCCCTACCACATCACAAAGGAGGTCTCTATGCTCATGACTGAT
>JAZNPV010000044.1:0-21509 GCA_045589835.1 Faecousia sp. | reverse complement strand
TATGGTATGCGCAACTTCAATAATTTTAGAAAGCGAATTCTGTTCTGTAATACATAAAATCGTGCCGGAGCTAAAGCTCCGACACGATCCGAAAAATTATTCTATTTTGGCTCTACCCCAACTATTGACATAGAACCTTTTAAAATAGAATACGGCAGCTGCATTGCAGCTGCCGTTCGTTAAGAATCAGGGAACAATCGTAAATTCGTTCTGTCCAGCAAACTGGCCGTTAAAGTAGATGGTCATTGTGTACTTGCCGGTTCTCATGGGCATACACGGAATATCCAGTTCGCAATGGCTTTGATACCACATTTTGCGCCAGGGAATCGTTTCGACAGTATATTCAACAATTTGTCCGGCTTCATCGGTGACTACATAAAGCAGATCAATAGGATCTTCATTCGTATCATAGTCTTTGGCGATCTTTACAACATAACAGGCCTTGTCCCCTGCAGGGAATTCGGTTGTATAGTCTTTGGTTTTAATGTTAAACCAGTCCCAGTTATTCCAGCCGGGATGCCTGCACATGCTGAAAGTAAAGTCATCACTTGTAATGGTAATGTCGTTATAAACACGGCTGAACTTTTCGGCCTCCGGCGCGGTGTAATCCAGATTACCGCTTAAAACAGCGGTACCGTCTGCTGTCTGCAGAGAAAACTGATAGGCGGCACCGGGAAATACAGGGGTGATAACTGCGGTATTTTCTTTGCAGGTGGCTGTTTGCGTTTCGGTTAAACCTTCAACGGTGTATTGCAGCACCCAGTTTTCATCAGCAACAGGCAGGCTGGAATTCCAACTCAGATGCAGTTCGGTGTTGTCTGCCAGTTCGGCCTTAAAATCAGTAACGGATACGGAATTCTTAGGCAGGAAGATGCGCTGGCTGGTTGTCATTTGTGCAGCGGTCACTTCCACAGTGAAGCTGTCGTTATGGTTCAGGCCGGTGAATGTAGCAGATAGGGCAGGGGTGACCAGCGTTTCATTGTAGCCATTGTCGTTATAGCATCTTACCGTCCAGTTTTCAACAGATACACCTTCCGGTGCGGCCCAAGTCACCGTCAAAGCGTTATTCATACAACTGTTGATGGTCAGGTCCTGCGCATAGATGACCTTGCTGGCTGTGTACTTGTACTGCAGGTCACCGGTGACATACAGCTCCGTGTTGGGCTTTAACGTGAAGGTGTATTCCTTGCCGATGGACAGACCGGTCAAGGTAATCATGTGACCGGTAATCTCTGCAAATTTTTCTTCCTCACCGGAGGCTGAGTAGCCAACGATCCATTTTTCAGCATCAGGACCTTCTACAGTAAAACTGACGATTACGCTGCCATCCTCTGAACCGGTGACTGCGTTGAACTGAACAATGCCGGTTTGCGCAGGCGTAGTGTAATTGGTGGTATACTGTCCGGTCAATTTATGGAAGCCGTCGATCTGCACACTGACTGTATAGCCGGTATTGGGAACGAGACTGGTGAACGTTGCCTTGCCGTCAACAACCGGTGCAAAGAATTGACTGCCGTAGGCATCCGTACAGACCACCTTCAACAGGCCTTCGTCAATAGCTGAATCCACGTGAACCACAAGACTGTCCTTGCTGCCGTCTGCGGTCAAGGAATCCACATGCTGCAGATAGTAATTGGTGAAATAGTAGTATCCGCCGGCCAGCAGTCCAAGGATCAGAAGAATAATGACGCTGCTCCAGATCCAACGGCCCACAGATTTCTTCTTGACAGGAACGCTCACACTGTCTTCCTGTTCGGTTTCTTCTGCGGGAGCTGCAGTTTCTTCCTCGGCCATAGTCACGTCGGTTGCTTCTTTATCAGATGCAGCTGCGTCAGATTCCTCCGGGGTGCTATCTTCTTCCACTGCAATGGGTTCCGGCATGGGAACTTCAATAGGATCAGGTGCAACCACGGGAGCGGGGACAGGATGGGAGACCAGATCATCTGCCAGAGACAAAATGTCAGATACCTCATCAGAAACCTCGTCGTAGGCAATCTGGTCCGGAGCATGCTCCGGTGCGGTTTCATCATCCGAAATATCATTCAGGAAAGAAAGGTTGCCCAATTCATCTTCTGCGAACACCGTCTGGGGCAGGTCATCGGGCATGCTGCTGTCCGGCTCTGCTTCAGTATCTGCCGGATCAAAAGTGGTTTCCTCAGGCTCGGTGGAGAAATCGGCAATATCTTCAGTAGAAGAAGCGGAATCAAGCTCCGGTTCATCGTTTGCGGAGGTATTGCTGTCATCATTTCCAACCGGATCAGGAATCTCGGTTACCGGGATAATGGGTACAATGGGTACATCATTGGCACCGTTTCTTTGCATATAGCTTACCAAAGCCTGTCCCATCTCAATGGGATCCCGCCAACGGTCAGCCGGATCCGGAGCGCAGGCCTTTAAGATGATCTCAGCCATCTCATAATCTGCGTAAGCGGGAGCGGGAAATGCTTCAGCAGGGGCACGGTCACCGGTGAATGGAAGTGCGCCGTTGTTATATGCCTGATACAGGATAAGACCAAGCGCATATATATCAACTGTGGTGTTCAAAGATGAGAACGCATCCTGAATTTCCGGAGCTGTGTATTTGCTGCGGTATTTATCCGGCAGGGAAGCGTACTTTAAGGATGTCAGACTGATAAAGCCCAAGTCACCAATCCGGTATTCGTTTTCGCTGGTTACAAAAATATTGGTTGGCTTCAGATCAACATACAGATATCCTGACCGTCTGCAAACCGTAAGCGCTGCACACAGATCCAGACCCAGATTTACAGCACCCAGATGGGTCATGGGGGTCCTGGATAAATGACGCTCCAATGAACGCTTGTAGACTCCAAGCAGATAAACATGATAGCCGTTGCCGGATTCCATCGTTACAGACTGATGCTTCTCGTAGGGAAGGAAACCCTCCAGCTGGGAAAGCTTTTGCAGAACACCGATCTCATCTAAAACATCCTGTGTTACTTCACGGAAATACGCGAGAGCAGAATCCTTGTCGGGATATGCACCGGTAAGGAGCAGCGCATCCAGTTGAGTTTCTGAGGCGGGGACGGAAATGATTTTTACTATGTATTTATTGCCTGACTCGGTTTCCATTGCCGGACAGCAATAAACGCCGTTATGTTCGCTGATGGAATCACCCATTGCGAAACCGTCCAACATCGGCGAGATCAGATTGAATTCAGACATCAAAATCGCCTCCTTTTTACATTCCCTATTATCATAAATGAAAATTAAAAAAAAAGCAACATCTTTGTAGTTGTTTTATTCATCAAGAAATGCTATAATCCTTTTCAAAGAAGGTACGTGCAGTACCGGACAGGAGGATACATATGAGTAAGATTATTTGCGATGTGTGCGGCACATCATATCCTGATACCGCATCTCAGTGCCCGATCTGCGGCTGTGTGAGGTCTGCGGATGCACAGGGCGTGTCAGCGGAAGAATTTGATGCACAAAACGGCAGCGGCTATACCTATGTTAAGGGAGGACGCTTTTCAAAATCCAATGTAAAAAAGCGTAATCATTCTGTACCGCAAGAGGATTACGAACTGCCCGAGGAACCTGAGTTGGATAGTCCCAGAGAGGAAAAGGGCAGCACCGGCCTTTTGATCGTTGCGATTCTTTTGCTTCTGGCGATCGTAGCGGTTGTAATCTACATAGCGCTGCATTTCTTCGGACCTGCTTCCAATAATCCCACCGATGCTCCCGCTGTTTCTACCGGTGAAAATATACCGGAGTCTACAGGAACGCAGGAATCAACCGGTCCTGTGAATGTACCGTGTCAAAGTGTTGCGTTGGATGTGTCTGCGATCACTTTTAATACACAGGGAGCTGCCAGAATGATCTATGCAACAGTGCTGCCGACCAATACAACGGATACGGTTAAATTCGAATCCAGCGATCCTTCGGTAGTCAGCGTGGACGATACCGGTAAGGTTGTTGCTGTGGGCCCTGGCCAGGCTACCATTACGGTTACCTGCGGCAATGCATCAGCGTTTACCTGTGCGGTTAACTGTGCATTTGAGGATCCCAGCACAGCAACAACAGAGCCTCCCATAATAGAAACCACGCCGCCACAGGAAGAATTTATGCTGAACCGCAAAGACATTACGTTTTCCAGTAAGGGCGAAAGCTGGACGATCTATAGCGGAAATCTGGGCCTTTCCCAGATCACCTGGACATCTGCTGACGAAGATATCGCAACGATTAAAAACGGTAAGGTCGTTGCGGTTGGAAGCGGCACAACAACGGTGTACGGTGAATATAACGGTGTGAAGGTGGGCTGCATTATCCGCTGTGCCTTTGATGATGAAAATGAGAATCCCGGCGTTGGCGGAAACGGCGGCGTAACAGAGGACGGCGGTTCTTCTGATACCACCGGCGAGGGCTATAGCCTGAAAAATATGGTTGGCGGAAGAAATGATGATGTTACCATCACCGTAGGGTATTCTTTCTCCCTGAAGCTGGTCGACGGCCAGGGAAATACTGTCAGCAGTGTCGACTGGTCTTCGTCCAATAACGGAGTATGTACAGTGGCGGATGGCAAGGTGACCGGTGTTGCCTCCGGAACGGCAACCATCACTGCCTCTTATGAAGGGAAAGCCTATAAGTGCATTATTCACGTTAACTAAACGGCTAAAGGGAGTGTTGCAGTCTTGCAGCACTCCCTTTTGTGTTTATTCACCGTCAACACAAGGGCGGTTCTTGCGGAACAGCAGGCTGATACACCACAAACCCGCAAGACCAACAACGGCGTAGATGATCCGGCTTAAAACGGCACTTTGGCCGCCGAAGATCCAGGCTACCAGGTCAAATTTGAAAAGGCCCACAAGCCCCCAGTTGATAGAGCCGATGATGGACAGGATAAGAGCCAGAGTATCCATAAAATACCTCCTAAATATTTTGCAGTTGCGATGCGTTTTTTCGCAATAGCTGTGAATTGGACATTCCTATGTTTCCCGCCAAAGATGAAAATATGCAAATTTGATTTTTGGATTGCAAATGGCTTGACAATTCGTTATAATGTTGGCTGGAAGCATTCATAAAACGATAGAAGAGGTTAATTCTATGAACAAGTCATTTATTGCAGCGGATATCCTTCTGCCCCAAAATGCAGATCTGGAAAAATGGGCAGTTATTGCATGCGACCAGCATACATCCGACCGGGATTATTGGATGCGTGTTAAGGAAAATGCAAAGGATGTTCCGTCAGCGCTTCATATGATCCTGCCGGAGGCGGAATTGGAATTTGCTACACCGGAAGCGATTGAACAGATCAATAAAAGAATGGCCGAGTATCTTTCTTCCGGTGTGTTTAAAACCTATGAACACACATTTGTCTATGTTGAGAGAACTCTGCAGAACGGAATGATCCGTCAGGGTATCGTAGGTGCTGTGGATCTTGAGGACTATGATAATGCGCCTGTTACGGATGCGCCCATTCGCGCAACGGAAAAAACCGTCATTGAACGTATCCCGCCCAGAGTGGCTGTGCGCAAGGGCGCATATTTGGAATTTACCCATGTGATCTTATTCTGCGACGATGCACAAATGCGTATTATTGAATCTGTTGCCGCAAAGCGGGACAGCTTGCCCCAGCTGTATTCCTTTGATCTTATGGAAAACGGCGGCCATATTGCCGGCTGGCTTATCGGTGGCAGCGACGCAGCAGAACTGGAAAGCTTGCTGGATGCATATGAGCAGTCTCATACTTATCTTGTTGGTGACGGAAATCATTCCCTTGTTACAGCAAAGCGCTGCTATGAAGATATGAAGGGAACCATGCCGGAAGACGTCAGACGATCCAGTCCTGCTCGATATGCGCTTGTGGAGCTTGAAAATATTTACAGTCCTGCCATTTGTTTTGAACCTATTTTCCGGATCATTACCCAGACAAATTCCCAAAAGCTGCTGCAGGATCTGGAAACGATCAGTGCAGCGGAAGGTGAGCCTGTAACATGGATTACAGAGACTGCACAAGGTACCATTTACCTGCCTGTGGCAGAGCATGATCTTGCAGTGGGTGTGCTGCAGCGTTTTTTGGATAGCTGGCTGCAGGAAAATGCAGGTGAAATTGACTACATTCATGATGAGGATGCGGTTACCCAAATGGCTAAGAAACCGAATGCTGTTGGTTTTTTGCTGCCGGAGTTTGTCAAGGGTAAACTATTCCCGTATATTCTGTCCGGTAAAGTGCTTCCGCGGAAAACATTTTCCCTTGGGCACGGTGACGAGAAACGGTTCTATCTGGAAGGAAGAAAGATCAAATGATTACGTTGTATGAAGGCGCGTTTGCAAAAGTGAATCTGACCTTGGATGTGCTGGGAAAGCGACCGGACGGATATCATGATCTGAAAAGCATTATGCAGACCATATCCATACGTGACGACATAGAGATCGATCTGGATACCGGAAAGCCCTGGTGCCTGCAATGTACCGATGGATCTATCCCTGCAGATGAGAGAAATCTGGCCTGGAAGGCTGCTAAGGTTTTCTTTGAAACAACCGGAAAGGATCCGAATGGATTGGAGATTCGTATTCACAAGCGGATTCCTACCGAGGCAGGACTTGGCGGCGGCAGCGCGGATGCCGCTGCAGTACTCCGGGCATTGAACAGACATTACGGAAATCCGTTTTCTATTTTGGCGCTTGCAGAACTGGGAAGCGAAGTGGGCAGTGATGTGCCTTTTTGTACTTTGTGCGGAACTGCAATGGTAGAAGGCCGGGGCGAGCGCTTGAGAAAGCTTCCGGATATGCCTGATTGCTGTTTTGTGGTCTGTAAGCCGGATTTTGCATCGTCTACACCGGAGCTTTACCGTAAGATTGATGAAGTTTCCATCCCGAAGCATCCGGATCATCAGGCGATGGAGAGTGCTTTGCTCGCGGGTGATCTTGGCAAGGTGTGCGAGAATATTTATAATGTTTTTGACCCTGTGGTGACAAGCGACCATCTGGAGCTGAATTATATCAAATCGATTTTTAACAGTTACGGCTCTGTAGCCCAGCAGATGACAGGCTCCGGCTCCGCCGTTTTTGCCATCGTTCCGGAATTTGAGTTTGCTGCTGTGATCTGCAATATGCTCAAAGACAATTATCCTCAGGTTTTTATTGCCAAACCTGTATAAATTTGGCTGACACCGTCTATACTGGAAGTATTTCCATATAGGCGGTGTTTTTTATGAAAAAAATCACGAAATTATTATGTTTAAGTCTTACATTGGTATGCCTGTTCACACTTGGCGGTTTGATCGCGTATAAGCAGGAACTGTCGCAAGGTGTTGTCCGGCTGCATGTGATCGCCAATTCCGATTCACAGGCCGATCAGGCACAGAAACTGCTGGTAAAGGATGCAGTTGTTGATTATCTGCAGCCCAGAGTGCAGCATATTAGCAATAAGGAAAATGCATTGGAATATCTGGCGCAGGAGCTGCCGCAGCTGCAGAAAGTGGCAAATGCAGCGCTTCAAAAAGCCGGATCCGCCCAGAGTGCAACGGTAGAGCTGAACAAAAGGGTCTTTGATACCCGTGATTATGATACTTTTTCCCTGCCGGCAGGTGTTTATGATGCATTATGCGTGCAGATCGGTGCAGCAGAAGGGAAAAACTGGTGGTGTGTGGTGTTTCCCTCCTTGTGCTTGCCTGCTACCGGTGATGAATTTGCGGTGACGGCAGCGTCTTCCGGTTTTGATGCCGGACTGATCAATACACTGCAGAAAAACGATGGGTATGAAATCCGGTTTTTCCTGTTGGATTGCATAGGTAAATTGGAGAATTTCTTTACTAAATAATGATTTGTCCTGTTATTTGGACGGGTTTTGTGTTATGATATATACCAGAGAGGGGGCTGGTAGTATGCTGACGCTGTTATTGGGTACAGATTGGGTGGCAAACCGGAATGCGGTAATGGACCGGATCCGGGGGGATGTTGCGCAGCAGAAGGGCTGCCGCATTTTAATGGTCCCGGAAATGATCAGTCACGATACAGAACGCCGGCTTTGTGCTGTTGCGGGAGATACTACCAGCCGCTTCGCGGAAGTGTTGACGTTTACCCGCTTAGCAAGCCGGGTGGCGGATTCAGTCTGCCATGGTACGCAGGCCTGTCTGGATAACGGCGGACGTGTGGTTGCGATGGCGGCTGCGGCAAGACACCTGCACAGTAAGCTGAAAGCCTATGCATCTGTGGAGACAAGACCGGAGTTTTTGACAGGACTTGTGGATGCAGTGGACGAGTTTAAACGCTGTTGCATTACCGCAAGTGATCTGCTGGCCGCATCCAGGCAGACCCAGGGAAGTCTTGCCCAGAAGCTGGAGGAGCTTTCGCTGCTGCTGGATGCGTATGACGGCTTGTGCAGTCAGGGGAAACGGGATCCCCGGGATCAAATGACCTGGCTCCTTGAGCAGCTGGAGGACAGCGACTTTGCCCAGGGTCATGTTTTCTACATAGACGGTTTTCTGGATTTTACACGGCAGCAAACGGCCATATTGGAACATTTAATACGCAATTCACGTGAAGTTGTTATTAGCTTGAACTGTGATTGTCCCAATTCCTCCAAGTTATCTTTTGAAAAGGCGGGACAAACGGCTGCGGAACTGCTGCGATTTGCAAAAGAAAACGGTGTTGAGGTGGCGGTTAAGCGCATTTCTGTCGGTAAATCACAACTGCAGACTGTACGTGACCACCTTTTTCAGGGCAATATTGAGGCGCTTGCGGATGATAGTATCTGCCTTAGGGCTTACCGGGCTGAAACGATACATGATGAGATTGTTGCAGCGGCCCAGCAGGTGATGGAATTGGTACGCGGCGGGTGCAGGTATCGGGATATTGCGCTTGTTTGTACAGATATTTCAGCCTATCGGGGTGCTGTAAATATGGTATTCAGGCGGTGCCGCATACCGGTTTATCTTTCCGGGTCTGAGGATATTCTGGAAAAGTCCGTTATGATCACGGTATTGTCTGCGCTGGATGCTGCGCTGGGAGGTTTTGAACAGCGCGATGTTCTGCGTTATCTGCGCTCTGCGCTATCGGGTTTGGAACTGGATGATTATGATAAGCTGGAAAACTACGCTGTCATCTGGAATATCAATGGGTCACGGTGGACAAACCGTTGGGAATATCATCCCTCCGGACTGAATGAGCCATGGACTGAAGAAGCAGAAAAGGAACTGACGGCATTAAACGGCCTCCGCAGTAGTGCCTTGGAACCGCTGGTGGAGCTGCAAAAGGGATTTCGGGATGCGGTGTGCCTGCGGCAGCAGGTGCAGGCGCTTTGTGCCTTTATGGAGTCTATCCACCTGTCGGAACGGTTGGCTGATCTGGCAAATGAAATGGATTTGCAGGGGGACAACCGCAGCGCGCAGATATTGAATCAGCTTTGGGATATCCTTTTATCGGCTCTGGAACAGATGTATGATGTTCTGGGAGATACGGTATGGGATTCTGAAAGCTTTACCCGTCTGCTGAAGCTGCTGCTGAGTCAGTATGATGTGGGCACCATTCCACCGGTTTTGGATGCCGTGACTGTTGGCGCAGTGAGTACAATGCGTGTGCACCAATCAAAGCATTTGATCCTTTTAGGCGCTTTGGAGGGTACGCTGCCCGGCTATGGCACAGGTTCAGGAATTCTTTCAGATCAGGAGCGTTCTGTGCTGAGAAAAATGGGCGTTCCCCTGAATGGAGGATCGATGGATGGTCTGCAATCGGAATTTGCCTCAATTTACGGCCTATTCTGCGGTCCGCAGGAAAGCATCCGGGTATTCTGTCCGGCAGGACAGCCTTCCTTTGTTTACCGCCGTTTAAGTAAGCTTGCCGGCGGTGAGATGTCGTTGCAGCAGTCTTTGGGAATGGCGTTAGGGGACAAGGTTGAAGCCGGTGCTTTTTTGGTCAGAAGAAACGATCCTGCTGCTGCTGAGCAGCTTGCGCTGACAGATATTTACCGGGATGTGGAGGGAAGAAAACACCACAGTCTGGGAAAAATCCATAGAGACACGATTCAAAAACTATATGGCACGCGACTGAATTTGTCAGCTTCTCAGGTGGATAAGCTGGCAGATTGCAGGCTTTCTTATTTCTTAAAATACGGCCTTCGGGCCAGAGAGCGTAAGCCTGTAACTGTTGACCCGGCAGAATTTGGTACGTATATCCATGCGGTTTTGGAGCTGACAGTTCAAAAGGTTATGGATAAAGGCGGTTTCCGGGCCGTATCTCTGGAAGATACCCTAGCTATTGCAAAAGAGTATTCAGATTTGTATGTCCGTGAGCATTTTCGTGAAATTCAATCCGAAAGAGTCCTGTATTTATTCCGCCGCAACAGTCAGGAACTGGAATTGATCGTTAGTGAGCTATGGGAGGAAATGCAGGACAGTGCTTTCCTGCCTGTGGGATTTGAGGTTGGATTTGGTGATGGTGGTGAAATGAACCCAATCCCGATACATGGTTCTGTTATGGAAGCGCAGCTGCGCGGTTTTGTGGACCGGGTGGATCTTTGGCAGGGCAGCAGGGGAAACTACTACCGGGTAGTGGACTATAAGACCGGTAAGAAAGACTTTGATTACTGTGATGTATTTAATGGACTTGGTCTTCAGATGCTGCTGTATCTGTTTGCACTCCAGAATAATGGGAGTGCATTGGTTGGTGAACAGGCGCAGCCGGCCGGCGTTCAGTATTTTCCTGCAAGGGTGCCTTTTGTAACTACGGAAGGCGCACTGGATACGGAAGAAGCTGCAAAGGAAAGAGAACGGGCCTGGAAGAGAAAGGGTCTTCTGCTGTGTGACGAGGCGGTTCTCAACGCAATGGAACCATATGTAATCCCCAAAAGATTGAGCTACACCAGAAAGAAGGATGGCACGCTGTCAGGTGATCTGGCAGATGCAGGGCAATTTGATTTATTAAAAGACTACATTTTCATGCTTCTCGGTAAGATGGTGGATGACATTGCCTCCGGTAATGTTGAAGCAAATCCCTACACCAGAGGCAGCAGTCATAACGCCTGTGCGTTTTGTCCATACGGTTCCATATGTAATCCGGATACCGTCGAAGGACGGCGTGACTATAAAGCCATGAATGCACAAAGATTCTGGGATGAGGTTGAGAAGGAGATGAACACTGATGGCTGAAACACTGACACCCCAGCAGCGTTTAGCTGTTACAGACCGCGGCGGTAAACTGCTTGTTTCTGCCGCTGCCGGCTCCGGAAAAACCAAAGTGCTGGTAGATCGTCTGCTTGGTTATCTGACTGACAGCAATGATCCTGCAAATCTTGATGAATTTGTCATCATTACATACACAAAGGCGGCTGCGGCGGAACTGCGCGGAAAGATTGCCGCAAAGCTGACAGAAAGAATTGCTGAGGATCCGCTGAACCGGCATTTGCAGCAGCAGATGCAGAGACTTTATCTGACCAAGATCTCTACGGTGCATTCCTTCTGCGCAGATATTTTGCGGGAATTTGCCTATAGCTTGGATATTCCTGCTGATTTTCGTGTTGCGGATGAAACGGAATGTATGGAAATCAAGCTGCGTATTTTAGATACGCTGCTTGAGGACACCTATGACGCTATTGCAGTAAATCCCGGTTTTCAGGCATTTGTTGATTCTCAGGGCTTAGGCAGAGATGATCGGCGTATTCCTGAGATATTACTGAAGGTGTACAGCAGCGCCCAATGTCATTTGGATCCGGAGGGCTGGCTTTCATGGTGTGAATCCGCTTCCTTTGTGGATAATTTGGAGAGCCCGGAACAGACTGTTTGGGGTAAATATCTGATTGATGATCTGCATGCGCATGTGGACGAACAAATCTACGGTTTGCGGTGCTGCGTGGAAAGCGCATCCAAGGTGGATGGCATGGAAAAGCCGGCAGCTTTGCTGGAAAGCACCATTGACCAGTTAATAAAGCTGACCCAATGCCACCGGTGGGATGAGATTGTAAAGAATAAAGATATTGATTACGGCAGACTGACGTTTCCTAAGAACTGTGCCGACCCGGAACTGGCGGAACGGATAAAGTATATTCGCAGTGCGTGTAAGAAAGGATTGGAGAAGAAACTCCGGTGCTTTTCGGATCAAAGTGATCAGGTCCTGAAGGATCTTGGCATGTCCTGCGAAGCCGTTCGTGGTCTGGTAGAACTGGTCAGACGGTTTACTGATGCTTATAAAAAAGCAAAACAGTCAAACAGAATTCTGGATTTTGGCGATCTTGAACAGAGAATGCTGGATTTACTGCTGGGCAAGCGGCGAAGCGGCCCCACTGCACTTGCTGCAGAGATCGGTGCGCGTTACCGTGAGATCATGGTTGATGAATATCAGGACTCCAATGGGGTTCAGGATGCGATCTTTTCTGCATTGACGCATAAAAGACAGAATTGCTTTATGGTCGGTGATGTGAAACAATCCATCTATCAGTTCCGTTTGGCTGATCCGGGGATTTTCATTGATAAATACAATGCCTTTGCCCCGGCAGAAGAGGCAGCAGCCGGTCAAGGTAGAAAGGTACTGCTGTGTAATAATTTCCGATCTTCTTATGGTGTTATCAGTGCAGTTAATGATGTGTTTACCACATGCATGACTCCTCGCGTCGGCGGACTTTTCTACGGAGAAAATGAGAAACTGTATGAAGGTATTGCGCATATATCCATTCAGGAACCGGAGGTAGAACTGTACGGCATTGCAGTACAGGAGGATACATATGGGGAAGAGGCAGCTTTTGCAGCGGACCGGATCAGTGCGCTGCTGGACGGAACGCACATGGTCAGAAATGGAGACGTGCTGCGGCCCATTGTTCCGGAGGATATTGTCATACTGCTGCGTTCGCCTGGTTCCGTTGGCGGTGAGTTCCGGTATGCATTGGAATGCCGCGGAATACACTGCACCATGGGTAATCATACAGATCTGCTGCGGACGGAAGAGATCGGTACGCTCAGCTCTCTTCTGCAGATCATCAATAACCCGCTTCAGGATATTCCTTTAATTGCCGTTCTTGCAAGCCGTGTGTTTTGCTTCAGCGCTGAAGAACTGGCGGTAATTCGCAGTAAAAGTAAAAAGACGAGCATGTATGAAGCGTTACGCAATGACGGTTCCGAAAAAACCCGGAATTTCCTTTCCATCTTGACTGCATTGCGCCGTAATGCAAGAATGTTAAACATCAGCCAGCTGCTGGATGAAATATTTACACGCACAAGGCTGGACAGCATTTTTTCATCCATGGATGACGGAATGGAGAAAGTGAAGAATTTGCAGGCGTTTTGCCGGTTTGCTGCGGATTATGAAGCAACAGGACAAAAGGATCTGCGCCAATTTTTGAATCATTTGCAATCCATGGAGCAGCAGGGCTTGTCCATAGTCAGTGAACAGGAGAGCCATGGCGTTTCGATCATGAGTATCCATAAATCAAAGGGTCTGGAATTTCCGGTAGTCTTTCTATGTGGATTGTCCAGAGGTTTCAATCAGGAAAGTCTGAAAGAGCAGGTTTTATGTCAGAAGGAACTGGGGCTTGGCCTTAGCTGTGTGGATTCCTTGCAGCGTGTTCGTTATCCTGATATTGCAAAGCGTGCGATTGCCCGGAAGCTTCAGTCTGACAGTATCTCAGAAGAATTGCGCGTGCTATACGTTGCGATGACCCGGGCCAGAGATCGGCTGATTATGACATATGCTGCCAGAAATCTAGAGAACGACTTGCGCGATATCGTGATGCGCTCCGGCATGAGCAGCCGTCAATTACTGACAGAAGATGTGGATTGCCCTGGAAGCTGGGTATTGCAAACGGCGCTGAAGCGCACTGAGGCCGGTGCGTTCTTTGCCTTGTGCGGGCAGCCGCAGGAAACAGCCTCAGAAGGTCCTGCGTGGCAGATACAGGTTGTTCAGAACCAATCAACGCTGAGCGCAGTGGCACTGAAAGCTGTTGAAGAAGAGCTGCTGGACCGTAAGACAGTCACGCAGCTTAAGGAATCATTGAATTTCAGTTACCCTTATGTAGCTGCAACAAAAGCACCTTCCAAGCAAACAGCAACCCAGCTCAAAGGTCGGTTAAAGGATCAGGAAGCAGCGGAAGATGCAGCAGAAGCCCAGCGTTTTAACGGAAATTTCCGCAAACCGGTTTTTATGGAAGCTGCGAAGGACAGCGTAGTATACGGAAATCTGATCCATTTGGTGATGCAGCATATTCGCTACGAGGACTGTGATCAGACGCAAACAGTGCGTGCAGAAATAGCACGGATGCTTAAAATGCAGTTGATAACGCAAGCGCAGGCTCAGATGCTGGATTGTGAAAAAATATCACGGTTTTTTGCAACGGATCTGGGACAAAAGCTGCAAGCCAGTCAAAATGTTATCCGAGAATTCAAATTTTCAATTTTGGATGAGGGCAGCCGATATGTTGACGGCATGGTTTCAGAGCAGGTTCTGCTGCAGGGTGTTGTTGACTGTGCATTGATTGAGCAGGACGGTATCACAGTTATTGATTTTAAAACCGATTTTGTGACTGAGGAAACGGTTGCCGAACGGGCTGATCAGTACCGTTCGCAAGTGACAGCATATGCAAGTGCCTTGTCGCGGATATACGGAAAGAAGATCAAAGAGGTATGGCTGTATTTCTTCCATATAGACAGATTGGTTGTTATTGAGTAAGTATTTACGCCGAAAGGATGTATCCTTTCGGCGTAAATTTATTGCTTTTAGCGGTTGTTCTGGTTCTGGTTGTTGTTCTGATTGCTGCGCTGGTTCTGGTTGTTGTTCTGGTTATTGTTCTGGTTGTTCTGATTCTGAGAATTGTTCTTGTTCTGGTTATTCATTTTGAATACCTCCGATTCATACTTTTGCGGCAGAACCGCAAAGATAGTTTGCCCAATCGCTTAGGATTTATCCTTTGCCTTAAAAATAAGACTGACTAAAAGACCGGCCGTAATGGCTGCAGCAATGCCGCCGGCTGTTGCTTTCAATCCGCCGGACAAAATACCGATAAAGCCGTCTTGGTTCACAGCTTCTTTTACACCTTTTGCCAAATTATAGCCGAAACCGGTCAGCGGAACGGTTGCGCCGGCACCGGCAAACTCCAGCAGCGGCTCATAAACACCGATTGCGCCCAGTAGCACGCCGATCACAACATAACTGACCAGAATCCTTGCAGGCGTCAGCTTGGTTTTGTCGATCAGGATTTGTCCGATCAGACAAAAGGCACCTCCAATTAAAAAAGCTTTTAAATAGTCCACGATACTAACCTCCCTGAATAGATACGGCATGACAAACACCGGGAATGGACAGTCCCTGCTGTGATGAAGTAGGGGAGAGTAATGCTCCGGTGCCGCAGAACAGGATTCGCTTCAGCTTACCGCTGTGCAGCTTACCCAAAAGATCGCCGCACAATGTGACTGCACTGCATCCGCAGCCGGATCCGCCAGCGTGTACGTCCTGGGATAACAGATCAAATACAAGCGTTCCGCAGTCTGCGATCTTACCGCTAATATTCAGGCCCTCGCGCTGTGCCATAACCAGAAGCAGTTCTTTGCCTAACTGACCCAAATCACCGGTTACGATCAAATCGTAGTAGTCAGCGTCTACAGAAAGATCGCTGAAGTGGGCGCGGATTGTACTCAGCGCCGCAGGCGCCATGGCAGCACCCATATTGTTGGCATCCTTAATACCAAGGTCCGTAACAGTACCAATGGTGCATGCTGTGATTTTCGGTCCCTTTCCGTTGGCACAAACCAGCGCGGCACCTGCACCGGTCACAGTCCATTGGGCTGTGGGTGTTCGCTGGCCGCCGTAGCCCAGAGGAAAACGGTACTGTCGTTCCGACGAAGCGAAGTGTGAAGATGTCATTGCCACTACCTGATCGGAAAAACCGCCGCCGACTGCTATGGATGCCAGCAGCAGACTCTCGGCCATGGTTGAACATGCCCCATAAAGCCCCAGATGCGGAATCCCGGTATTACGCAATGTGAAAGAAGATCCGATACATTGGTTTAACAGGTCGCCTGAGCATACAAGACCAAAATCTCTTTGGCTCATATTTGCTTTCTTTGCCAGAATTTGCAGTGTGATCTGCTGCATCCGTTTTTCGGCCTGCTCCCATGTTTTTTGACCGAAGTAGGAATCTTCTTCAATTGCATCAAAACATTTTCCGAGGGGACCTTCTGATTCTTTTTTTCCTGCCACGCTTGCCCATGCGGTTATGATCGGTGGATTTTCCAGTCGAAAGCTTTGCTTGCCGATTTTTTGATTAGTCATAATGTCACCTACCTGTTTGGTAGTATGCGCATTTTGACAAAAGAAAAACACCGTTTATGCAGATAAACGGTGTTTTGTGTGTTTAGATGTCAGGTACCGGAGTAGGACGCGCCGGATCGAACACAGAATCTACGTCAAACAGATCCTCAAGCAGATGCGGATGATGGTACATACGGTATCCGTCCAGATTTCTCCGGCCGCCGCGGTAATAGTTGTCTCCTAACTGGCTCCAATATATACTGCTGTCCACATTAAAGAAATACCTGTAGCCGTCATCATAAAGGGCACGGAATTTTGCGTTGTCAAAGGTATATTCTTCCAAACCTGCAATATCAGATCCGTTGGGATAAAGAATAATATCCACATCACCGATCACAGGCTGTACGGTATTTTCCCATTTGTCGGAGTCAATCTCGACCTTCTCGGCGGTAATATTGCCGTAGGCTGGGTGGCCGTAAGAGTGGCTTGCCAGAATCCAGCCGTGATCCCGCAGGCATTGTGCAACAGCTTTGGCGTCTTCAACTTCCTTTTGATAGGCAGCACTACCCAGTGCTGCTTCATAGGAGGGCTTCGTGCGGTAACCGAATACGCCTTCATAGCCGGTCATACCCAGAACGGCGCGAGCGCCGTGATAGGAAAAGTCGGGGTGCTGCTGAATAAAGGTTTCCAGCACCGGCACCAGATCATAGTCACCGGTGGTCACATTGCCGTTGGCATCCATGTACTCACAGGTGGGATAACCGTCTTCACCAATCACAATTTTGCTTGCAAAGCCGTCACCGGTGGGATCTGCAAATGCAGGGGTTTCATCGACACCGTCACCCTCACCGATCATATAGCCATAATAGTTCAGATCATCCTGACTCATAATAAAGGGAATCTTTCCGGCCGGCAGGCGAATATTGCCATAGGTAAAGCATGTGTTTCCATTTTCGTCTGTTGTCTCATAGGCCACATCGTAAGGTGAAACCAGTACGTACCCTTTGTCATACATCTGCTGCATCATTTCGATGAATTCGTCAATGGTGGTCATATACTGGTTGTAGCCGGCGTTGGTGTAATCGCTGTCGAAAGCCCGGGCTGGGTCAACGATCAGGGAGTGGAAAAATACATGGGTGATATTTTGCATATTGGGATAGGAAACCAGCTGCGCGTCCAGTTGTGCAAACTCATCGACCTTTTCGGCCAAGCTGGGGACCTGATCGTAATATTCAAAAGACTGCAGCATCTGGATTGCCGTCTGGTAGTCATAGCCTGCTGCAGTGCGTTCTGCTTCCTGCAAAAGCTCGTTTGCCAAAAGCTGGATCTGGGCACTGTCAAGAGTGGGTTCTACTGTTGTAGTGACAGGAGGATCGGTCTGTGTTTTCGGATTGTCAATATTGGATTGATTCAATCGGATAACATTTACAATACCGGTAATGCCCAGTGTCATAATTGCTATAAATGAAACAATGATCAGACCAAACCGGACAGGAGGCCAATACTTTCTAAGGACTCTCTTCCATTTGGGGATTTTGCGTCTGCGTCGCGCGGGGGGCCATTGACGGTTTGTATTGCGATCTTCCATTGTTAACACCTCGTTCTTGCTGATATATCAATATTATCACCATTATATCAGCAGACTAACAAATTCGCAAGACAGAACTCGACAAAAAATGCACCCGCAAAAAAGAAAATTACCGACTGGATCAGTCGGTAATTAAGCTTATTTTCCTGCTAACGCTCTTTCAAGCCATACACAGCCAAAGTCCAGAGCGGTGTAAAGACCGGACTTTTCACCCTTCTTGACAATTCGGTCACGGCTCTTTACAGTGGGATCGGTAAGCTGCAGCTGCACGGAAACCCGGGTGGCAATATCCATATCGCCTACCTTTTTTGTTTCCAAAATCTGCAGCATGACAATGTGTGTGTCCGCCATGGAACCGTAATAGATCAGATTATCCTTACGCATAAGCGGATGACCCTTATATGTCAAAACATTACCTGCTTCCGGCATGTTAAATCCTCCTCAAATCAATTCTGTGGGGAGGCTTTTGTATTACAAAAGCCTCCCATAAAGTTACGTATTTTCAAACAGATAGCAGTGAACAAGTTCCTGTAAAAGCTCATCTCTGTCCAGCTTACAAATCATGCTGCGGGCATTATTGTAATTAGTGATATAGGTCGGGTCTTCTGTGAGAAGATAACCAACGATCTGATTGATGGGATTGTAGCCCTTTTCGTTCAGAGCGTCGAACACACTTCGGAGTGTACGGCGCATATTGTCTTTATCATCGCAGGGAACGGTAAACTTAATCGTATTTTTGGCGTTTTCCGACATGGGAACGACCTCCTTCCGAATATTAGAATTATTATACCCTATTTTTAACGGAGTGTAAAGCCCTTACTGAAAAAATTCTGCCGGATCATTAGCGAAGTGCTGCACCCAGCTTTTCACTTAATGCGGACAGCACCTTGGTAACCAACTGCTCAGAATCCGTATCCGTCAAAGTGCGGTCGTCAGCCCGCAGCTCCAAAGAGAAGGCCATGCTCTTTTTGCCTTCGGCAACACCGACACCCCGGTAAATGTCAAAAAGGCGGATATTCCGCAGAAGCTTTCCGGCAGCGGCGGTAATCACATCCTCGATCTGGGATACAGTAATGCTTTCATCGCAGATCAAAGACAGGTCACGGGACACAGCAGGATACTTGGGCAGAGGAACATAGGTCGGATCGGGCAGCTGCAGCTCAAACAGTAGGGTGAAGTTGATCTCAGCACAGTAGACCTCGCATTCCATGCCGTAGTTCTTTGCAACCAGAGGATGGATCTGGCCGATATAGCCCACTTCAATGCCATCAATGGTCACCTTAGCGCAGCGGCCGGGGTGATAGGAGGGATTGTCCTTTACAGCGGTATAGGATGCCTTGCGGATACGCAGACCGGTAAGGATTGCTTCCAGATCACCCTTGATGGTAAAGAAGTTTTGATCAGCACCGTAAGCGCCCAGAATTAGAATCTTGGGCTCATCCGGAAGTACATTGCCTGCAACAGGCAGGTAGATCTTGGCAAGCTCATACAGCTTTGCTGCCTTGTTATGGTATGCGTTGTTTCTGGAGAGAATGTCCAGCATGGAGGGCAGCGCGGTGGTACGCATTACGGAAGTATCCTCACCCAGAGGGTTCTGGATGCGCAGGGTATTGCGCAGGGGAGAATCGACACGCAGACGGATCTGATCAAAGATGGTGGGAGAAACAAAGGAATAGGTGATGATCTCACTGTAACCCAATGCACGGCAAACGGTACCCGCCTTTGCTTCCAGCTTCATCATGGGGGTGTAGCCGCCCTGGGTAGAAGTCTTGAAAGCGGTAGTGGGGATCTCGTTATAGCCATAGGAGCGGCCCACTTCTTCTGCAATATCTGCCATCAGGTTCAGATCGGGACGGAAAGAGGGAACCTTAATTGTGTTGCCATCCACTTCGATTTCCAGCAGATTCAGATACTTAACCATATCCTCCTTGGAAATATCAGTACCCAGCAGGCGGTTGATCTTGTTGGGCTCCAGCGGCAGTTCTTTAGTTTCAGGGACGTAATTGATAATATCAATGATGCCGTCCATCACGTCACCGGCTTCCAGCAGTTCCACCAGCTCACAGGCCCGCTGCACAGCAGGGACGGTCATCATGGGATCCAGATTCTTTTCGAATTTACCGGAGGACTCGGTACGCATACCAAGAGCCAGTGCAGTCTGACGGATAGAAGTACCATTGAAGTTGGCAGACTCAAATACCACAGTTGTGGTATCATCCAGAATCTCAGAGTTTTCACCGCCCATAATACCGGCCAGACCAATGGGCTTGGTCTCGTCGGCGATGACCAGCATGCCGGGAGTCAGCTGACGGACATTGCCGTCCAGTGTAGTCAGGGTTTCGCCCTCTTCAGCCTCGCGAACGATGATTTTGCCGGAGCTGACATAGCGATAGTCGAAAGCGTGCATGGGCTGACCGTACTCCAGCATAACGTAGTTTGTGATATCAACTATGTTGTTGATGGGACGAATGCCGTTGGCTCTCAGCCGGTTCCGCAGCCACTTGGGGGAGGGAGCGATCTTAACATTTTTGACCATTCTGGAGGAGTAGCGGTTGCAGAGATCTGTTGCGGGAACCTCCACATCCAGAAGATCGTACATGCTTCCTGCGTCGCTGCCCTTAACTACGGGTTCGTGGTGCTTCATCTGCATGCCGAAAGCGGCGGCGGATTCTCGGGCCAGACCGATGATGGAGTAGCAGTCAGGACGGTTGTTGGTAATCTCAAAATCAACAATTGTATCGTCGTTTCCGATAACCAGATTGATATCGTCACCGGGCTTACAGTCTTCGTCATTTAAAATCCAAATGCCGTCGGCATAAGCATCGGGCAGATCATTCTGGGTCAGGCCCAGCTCGGCAAAGGAGCAAAGCATGCCGTTGGATTTCTCACCACGCAGCTTACCCTTGGTGATATGAATGCCGCCGGGCAGCCAGGAGTTGTGCAACGCAGCGGGAACTAGATCGCCTTGCCGTACATTTTGTGCGCCGGTGACGATCTGCACAGGCTCTTCCTCGCCAATATCAATCTGGCAGACCCACATGTGGTCGGAGTTTTCGTGACGAATGATGGAAACTACCTTGCCCACAACTACATTCTTGATTTCGGCATCCATTCGCTCGTAGGTTTCTACCTTCTGGCCGAAAACAGTCAGCTTTTCAACATATTCCTTATCGGAGACGTGGGACAGATCCACAAACTCCTCGTGCAGCCATTTTCTGTTGAGTTTCATTATCTATCCCTCCTTAGAACTGATTCAGGAACCGTACGTCGTTATCAAAGATCAAACGCAGGTCATTGATGCGCATACGGCCCATGGCCATACGCTCCAAGCCCATGCCAAAGGCAAAGCCGCTGTACTTTTCGGGATCGATGCCGCAGTTGCGAAGAACCTCGGGGTGGACCATGCCCGCGCCCAGCAGCTCGATCCAGCCTTCACCGTGACAGGTGGAGCAGACCTGACCGTCGATCTCACCGGTGCCGTGGCACTTGTGGCACTGCATATCCATTTCGCAGCTGGGCTCGGTGAAGGGGAAGTGGTGGGGACGGAAGCGGACCTGTGCGTCGTGGCCGTAAATCTTATTCATAATGGTGATCAGCGCGCCCTTCAGGTCGCCCATGGTGATGTGCTCGTCCACCACAAGGCCTTCGATCTGGTGGAACATGGGGCTGTGGGTAGCATCGGCCTCGTCCTTACGGAACACACGGCCGGGGGCCAGCATGCACAGAGGCG